>CAZZIQ010000061.1:0-6232 GCA_964654355.1 uncultured Piscirickettsiaceae bacterium | reverse complement strand
AACTTCCTCCAAACCCTCTCAGCAACCGCAACCGCCACACAGGCCCTCGCCCATCAAGTTAAAGACCTTCCAATACGGATTCTCGATACACGCAAAACCATCCCCGGTCTGCGTACCGCACAGAAATATGCGGTGACCTGTGGCGGTGGCCATAACCATCGCATGGGCCTGTATGACGCGTATTTAATTAAAGAAAATCACATCGCTTCTTGTGGCGGCATTGCTGCGGCGGTCGCGCAAGCACGCACACAAGGACCGGGGCGCGAAGTCGAAGTTGAGGTTGAGAATCTTGACGAACTCAAGCAAGCACTTGCTGCGGGGGCAGACCGGGTTTTGCTTGATAACTTCAACCTTCCACAGTTGCGTGAAGCGGTTGTAATTAATCGGGCCCACACAACCCCTGCACGGCTCGAGGCGTCAGGGAATATCTCAGGTGAGCGCCTGCGCGCGATTGCAGAAACCGGCGTGGATGACATTTCGATCGGCGCCCTGACCAAACATGTCCGCGCACTGGATCTCTCCATGCGCCTCTATCCAATCAAGCCTGAAGCTTAGCTGTAGTTCTTACGCGGAAACAAATCCGTCTTGCGACTCACAAGGCGATCCAAGAACAACAGCCCATCTAGATGATCGGCTTCGTGCTGTACTGCACGCGCCTCAAAGCCTGTGCTCTCGTACTCTTTCCATTCGCCATATTCATCTTGCGCGCGATAGCGAATCTGTTCGGCACGTACCACATTGCCGGTGTAATCCGGCACGGACATGCAGCCCTCACGCCCAAGCGCAAAGCCATCCCACTCCAGAATCTCAAGATTGATCAAGATCATGCGCCCATTCGATTGGGTTTTCTTTCGCCCCGACACATCCACAATCAGAATGCGCTCAAAGCGCCCGACCTGCGGCGCGGCAATCCCAACACCACCCGGCTGCGTGCGCATAAAGGACTCAAAGGCATGCACCCATTCCACGAGCGCCTGGTCGAACACCTCAACCGGCTTCGATGCCTGCTTCAGACGCTCATCTGGATAGGTGAGGATTTCAAACTCCACAACCCACTCCGCTAGCCAATCAAGACATCGATCGGCTGTACGCGCACCTCAATGCCGTCTGCCTTGAGCGTTTGCATGGCCTGCTCGAGGGCTTCAATGCCGTTCTGCGCCACTCCCTCGAGTTGCAACCCATAGATCGGCTTTTGTTCCGTCCCACCGACTTGCGTTTGCAGGTCGGTAATGTTGAGACCAGCCTCAGCGAGCGCACCCGTGACTTGCGCAACAATGCCGGGACGATCGGCGCCATATACCGTCACTGCCACATCGGGAACGACGTGTTGATGTAGACCGGGATCGATCGCATCAACATGCAGACGCAAACCCAAGGCATCCGCTTCGGACTGCATCACATGCTCCAAATCAGAAACTTGACCGGGAAAATGCACCATCAAGAGAACGCCAAAATTACATCCGAGGCGCATCATGCGAGCCTCACCAAGATGCCCCCCCGCAACGAACAGGGCCTGGGTGATGCGCGCAACGATCCCGCTGCGGTCTTTACCGACCAACGTCAGCATGTACCAATTTAAATCGCTCATGGCTCACCTCATCCTGCTCAATCGCTACCCAAAGCGGAGACCTTACCCAAGCCAGATCAAACTGGCAAAACGTCCCGCCTGACCACCACTGGCGCGATGGGAATAAAACCGTGGATCGGTTGCGGTATCGAAACCACCCCCATACATCTCATGCACACCAAGCTTACGTAAACGTATACGCGCCAAGTCATACAAATCAGCCTGCCAATGCCGCGCATCCTGGCCCGGTGAAAACGCCGAAGCCGCCCCCCTATCGCGTGCAATAAAAGCCGCACGCACTTCTTCTCCGACTTCAAAGCTTGCTGGACCAATCGCGGGACCGAGCCATGCCATAACTTCCGCTGGCACCGCAAAGTGCGCTACAGCGGACTCAATCACACCATCTAGCAAGCCGCGCCAGCCGGCGTGAACTGCAGCAACCGCTGTGCCATGCACATCGCACAACAATATCGGTAAACAATCCGCGGTCAGTACCGCACAAACCTGACCTCGTGCTCGGGTAAATGCGGCGTCCGCACAAACCGGCGAGATGTACGCATCCTTCACCTCCGCGATCGCGCAACCATGCACCTGCTCGAGCCAATGCGGCGCGGAAGGCAAGGCCAAGGCATCGCAGAGCAAATTTCGATTGGCAGCCACTGCCTCGGGATCATCACCGACATGGGTAGCTAAATTGAATTCTGCATAAGGCGGCTGACTCACCCCACCCTGACGCGTAGTTACCCATGCATGCACGTTCACAGGTGCACGCCAGTCCGGAGCAATCACATCCAGAAGGATAGATTCAGACATGCCTAGCGATGCGCCTCGATATCTGCTTCCAGCAACGTGAGCAAGTCGAGAAAATCAGCTGGTATCGGCACCTCCCAACCCAACCATTCACCACTCTCTGGATGCTCCAACTCCAAGCGCCGTGCGTGCAGCGCTTGTCGACGAAACCCTTGCAATGCAGCAACCAACTCGGGCGTCGCTTGTTTGGGTAGACGCGCGCGGCCGCCATACACCGGATCGCCCACCAATGGATTTCCGACATGCGCCATATGCACACGGATCTGATGAGTGCGACCAGTTTCAAGCTTCACATCAATCAAGGTGTGCGCGCGATACCGGGTATTCACGCGGTAGTGGGTAATGGCCTCACGTCCATTCCCGACCACTGCCATGCGCTTACGATCCACAGGGTGACGGCCGAGCGGCGCGTCTACGCTGCCACCCGCAACCAATACCCCCTGCACCAAAGCCACGTATTCACGAAAAACCGTACGCGCCTGCAATTGGCGCACCAACGAAGCCTGCGCCTGTAACGTCCGCGCTACGACCAACAAACCACTGGTGTCCTTGTCCAAGCGGTGAACGATGCCCGCACGTGGCACCTCGGCAAGCGAAGGGTCGTAATGCAAGAGTGCATTCACCAAGGTGCCATCCTGATTACCAGCGGCCGGGTGCACTACGATGCCCGCTGGCTTGTTGATCACCAGAATACTGGCATCGGCATACACCACGTCCAGCGGGAGATCTTGCGCCTGCCAACCCACCTCGACCTCGGTCTCGGCCTGCAAGGTCAGCACCTGCCCTTCTGCAACCGCAAACCGCGGCTTATCAGCGACCACGCCATCCACCTGCACCTGGCCATCACGCACCCAGCGCTGCAGGCGCGCGCGCGAGAATTCTGGGAAACACTGTGCCAGTGCCTGATCCAGACGCTGCCCGGCCAACTCGGCTGGAATCTCGGCCCGATACCCCTCGGCCAAATCATCAATTTCGAGCAAAATCGGGGCTTCCGCCATCACGCCACCTTCCTGAACCGATATACTTCGCGCATGTTGTTCTCGACCGAATCCATACGATCCTTACCTCATCTGTTGCGTCGCTTATTGCACGTCAGCGCATTGACCGGTGCGCTCGCGCTGACCGGCTGCTCGCTGCTGCCTGAGCAAATCGACATGACCAAAGACTGGTCAGCGCAACGTTTCTACTCAGAAGCCCGCGCCGCCATGATGGACGGCGACTACGAGAAGTCGATCGACTATTACGAAAAACTCCAAGCGCGCTTCCCCTATGGCGTTCAGGCGCAACAGGCACAGGTCGACATCATATACGCCTACTACAAATACAACGAAGAAGAATCCGCGATTGCCGCGGCCGATCGCTTCATCAAACTACACCCGCGCCACCCGAACGTTGACTATGTGTATTACATGCGTGGTCTGGTGCGCTACAACCAAGGCCAAGACCTGCTCTCTAAGCTGATTCCGCAGGAACCTTCAGAACGCGATCCAAAGTCGATGCGTGAGGCCTTCCAATACTTTAGCGAATTGGTCGAAAAATTCCCGGCCAGTAAATATGCAGAAGATGCGCGCCAACGCTTGGTGTTCACGCGCAATGCATTGGCTATGCACGAAGTACATGTTGCACGCTTCTATATGAGCCGTGAGGCTTGGGTTGCAGCGGCAGGCCGCGCCAATACCGTGATTGAAAACTATCAGCGCACGAAAGCAGTTAAAGAAGCGCTACAGATCTTGGCTAGGGCATACGACAAAATGGGAATGCCGGAACTGGCCGCAGACACGCGTCGGGTCTATCAGCTCAACTACGGCAGCGAGAGCTAAGCCGGCCTACCTTCTCAGCCTAATCAAACAGGCGAGAATCAAACCGCAGCCTCATCTTCTTCGCCGGTGCGAATCCGCACAATTCGATCGACCGAAGTTATAAAAATCTTGCCGTCTCCGATCTTACCGGTGCGCGCTGCGTTAACGATGGCATCTACGCACTCATCGACGCGATCGGCAGTCACCACCAATTCCAACTTCACCTTTGGCAGAAAGTCGACAACATACTCTGCGCCCCGGTACAACTCGGTGTGACCTTTCTGACGACCAAACCCTTTCACCTCAGTCACCGTCATTCCGGTAACACCAATCGCGGAGAGTGACTCACGCACATCATCCAGCTTGAAGGGTTTAATAATGGCCTCGATTTTCTTCATGATGAATGCTCCTCCTATGAATCCAGCTTGCGGTTGCGGGCAAGACGATGACGATCATACCCTGAGGTGATGGGATAGCGGCGATCTCGACCAAATGCGCGTGAACTAATCCGCACACCCGGCGGGGCCTGGCGACGCTTGTACTCATTGCGGTCAACCATGCGCACAACCCGCTCCACAATCTCCGGCGCAAAACCAGCAGCCGTGATTTCTTCTGGGCAATGATCTTGCTCAATATAGGCCGCCAAGAGGGCATCCAGCACGTCGTACGGCGGCAAACTGTCACTGTCGAGCTGATCCGGCGCAAGTTCCGCGCTGGGCGCACGCTCAATCACCCGCGATGGAATGATTTCCGTTTCGCCCTGCGCCAAGGCCTGTGCATTACGCCAGCGTGCGAGTGCATAAACCGTCGTTTTGAATACATCCTTCAAGGGTGCAAAGCCACCGGCCATATCACCATAGAGAGTCGCATAGCCCACCGACATCTCACTCTTGTTCCCTGTCGTCAGCAACATGCGTCCGGTCTTATTCGACAGCGCCATCAGTAATACACCGCGGCAGCGTGCCTGCACGTTCTCTTCGGTTGCATCCACTGCGCACCCCGCAAAGGGCTCAGCCAAGGTCTGTAGAAAAGACTGAAATACCGGCTCTATCGGAAGGATTTGATACTCCACGCCCAAGCGCTGTGCTTGTTGCGCGGCATCGTCCAGACTGATCGGCGCGGTATAGCGTGACGGCATTGCAATCGCAGCCACCTTGTCCGGCCCCAGCGCATCCACCGCAAGCGCCAAAGTCAACGCTGAATCAATGCCCCCCGACAGGCCCAACAGCGCACCGGGAAAGCCGTTTTTCTGAACATAGTCGCGCACTGCCAACACCAATACGGCATACAACTCCGCAAGTGCATCTCCATCCACTGGGTTGGCAACCGGGGAGTCTTTCGGCAGTTCCGCGAGATTGATGATTGTGAGTTGTTCTTCAGCATGCTGCAAAGAAACGACCGGTGAAGCGGTGTTTGGTGGAAGCACAAAGGAGCGGCCATCAAAAACCAATTCGTCTTGCCCGCCGACCTGATTCACATAGACCAGCCCCATACCCGTTTCTTGCTGACGCCGCTGTGCAACCTGTAGGCGCTCGGCATGTTTACCCTGGTGATAAGGCGATGCATTGAGATTCAGCAACCACTCTCCACCCGCAGCGGCTGCCTGCGCACATGAATCCGGATGCCACAAGTCCTCGCACACACTCAATGCAAAACGAACACCCCAACGCTCCACCACACAAGCATCACGTCCGGCAGAAAAATAACGTTGCTCGTCAAACACCCCGTAATTGGGCAGGCGCTGTTTTGCGTAACGCGCGACCACACCGTCAGCACTCAGCCAAGACGCCATGTTGAAGGGTTTATCCGGAAGATTGATTTGCGGATGACCGACCACAGCCTCAATTCCACCGCACTCTACTAAGCCGTGTTGGAAGTCCTGTAAAGCCTGCTCAGCCGCGCGCAAAAAGCCCGGACGTAACAGCAGATCTTCGGGTGGATACCCCGTCAAACTGAGTTCAGGAAAAACGATGAGTTGTGCGTTTTGCTGTGCCGCATCTGCACACCACTGCAGCATACGCTGCACATTACCCTGCAGGTCGCCGACCAGCGGGTT
>CAZZIQ010000060.1:0-6282 GCA_964654355.1 uncultured Piscirickettsiaceae bacterium | reverse complement strand
TCTCGGGCGCAGGAGTGCGTGCGGGCTGCCTGCTCGCGCCGTATGTGAACGGGGAAGATCTTGCCGACGCAGCGATTCGGCGCATTCGCCAACTGCAACAGTGGCCCGTGAGCCGGCCGATGCCGCCCTCGCAAGACATCCAGCCGAGCGAGATTCGGGTCAATGAAGACGTCGCAAAGACACTGGGATTGCAGTGGCAAAAACCCGAAGGAGCACAACCATGAGAAGAAGCCTGCACTATCGCATTCTTCGCGTCGGACTCGTGCCCGCAGTGATTGCCAGCGCCCTATTGGCCGCCATCTTCCTCTGGCACAGTGTGCGTAGCGCTGCGGAAGACTTGGATGCCTATGGTCAGCGCCTTGCGCAGCAACTTGCACCGATGCAGGAATATCCGCTGTTTAGCGGCAATGAAACGCTGCTGCAAGCCCAACTCCGCTCAGCCTTACAGCTTGAACCGGATGTCTTAATGATTGAAGTCATTCGCCGCGATTACACGCGTGCGGCGATCCTCTCGCGCACAGCCTCAACTGAACCCACATCCCACCGCTATCGCGCGCCAATCCTCGCCAGCTATTCGGGGATCGAAGACTATGCCGGATTGCTAACGGATCAACTCGACCCCAATACGCAGATAGTGGGCTGGATTGAACTGCAGCTTTCGGATCAACGCGTAAAACAACAACTGCAGCAACGCTATGCATGGCTCGGCTTAAGTCTGCTCTTTGCCGTGCTCTTGGCCTACGTGCTGAGTCGACGCTTAGCGCTCGGGCTCTCAAAACCGATCCAAGACTTGGTCGAACAAACCAGCAAGCTTGAGCGCGGTGATTACAGCGCCGCCGCGCAACCGGCGAAACACGTAGACTCCAATCCAAACCCCATTCGTGAAATTGCTTCCTTGCAGCGCGCACTCATGCGCCTCGCTCGGGTGTTGCGCCACCGCGAAGAAGAAAATCGCGCCGCACTCGACGCGCTGTCGTCTGTCCATCAGGAACAAGCCTCGCCGCACGATTCGAAGCAACCCACCGACACTGACGCATGAACAGAACGCGCCTACTAAACCGACTGCAACACTTTGCCGTGATCTGGGTTTTGTTCTCGCTAGTTTTGAGTGGCCTACTCGCGCTGGTCTTCAAACAAGCCGAACGCAACAACCACATCCAACACAACCTGCGCCAAAATCAACAATTCGTCGAACACCTCGAACATCTCAACAGCGTGACGCGCGTCATTGCCCTCATCCATCACGCTGATCCCACGAGCCCGCTGCCGACGCGCATCACGCAGCGCGTCGCGAACTATCATCCTGAATTGCTCCACCTCTCACTGCACAGCGCTGATACAACCAAAATTCTGCTCAGTCCGCCGCAGCTGACAGAACTGGAAGGTCGCAATCCCCCACTCGCACCGACCGATGCTGCCACGCAGCCCAGCACGCCACCCGACCCGCACCGCCCCGCAGTATGGCTTGCGCTATTACCGCGCGAACACAACCCGAAACTCGGTCAATTGCTACGGATCACGCAACAACTTCCGGTGGCACCCGAGGCATCCGCCGACGCACCGCGTCTGTTGGTTCACGTCGTGCTGCAAGCCGAACGCATGCTCGAGCACATCGGACTCTCACCGGCACGCTATCAGCTGCATGCCTATGAGCCCCCCGAATCCGAATTGCTTTCATCAGACCTTGCACTCGAGAACGGGGCCACATTGCATCTGTATGAGCGCACGGCCGCGACACCGCTGCATTGGCTGTGGCAAACCGCCCTCGTGTTCATCCTTGTCCTCATCCTTGGCATCCCGCTTAACCGTGCCTGGAAGCATCAGCAACAACGCGTCCAGCGCACAATCCAAGCCGCGCGTCGACTCAGCGACCATGCGCGCAGCAAAACCCAACTGCTGGGCTCGTTCTCACATGACCTGCGCACCCCACTCACGCGCTTGCGCTTACGCGCGGAAGAACATCCGGAAACCCGCAGTGCCAACCTACGCGACATCAACCAAATCGAACGCTTCGTGAATGCATCATTGGAATACCTGCGCAGCGAACCCAGCCAAGAACCCATGCGCGCACTCAATCTCGATACGCTGGTGCGCGATTGGGTCGCCCTCGGTTTTCCTGGCCTTGATCGCTCTTTACTGCAACAGGACATCCCGATCCATGGCGCAATTCAGCGCCCCTACGTTGGGCGCGTCACCGATCTGCAGCGCTGCCTACAAAACCTGCTCACCAATGCCCTGCGTTATGGCAAACCACCGATCAGCGTGCATCTGTTTGATGACTTTGATGCCGTTCGAATTCAGGTTCGCGATCATGGCCCGGGCATTCCAGAGCGGGAGCTCAAACGCCTGCTCCAGCCCTTTCAACGCGGCAGCAGCCTGACGGAACCCGAAGCAGGTCGCGCCCTCGCCGAGGATCGTCACATGGGATTTGGCTTGGGACTCGCGATTGCCAGCGAGCTGTGCGAATCCCATCTCGGAGAACTGCGCCTACGCAACGCGGATGACGGTGGTCTGATCGCGGAAATGTGGTTGCCGCGTTAACCCCCCCACGTCATCACCAGCGCGAAGTGCTCCAAAAAGCGCTTGTGGCGTGCTTCGTCGCTGCGCTCCGCGCAAGGTCCGGAACGGGGTTATGTAGCGCTAAGCGACTGATCTTGGGTGAAACACTGCGCATTCGCGTGGAACAGTTATGCACAGTCTTGAGAAATCCCTTGGGAATAATCCCAGTTTATAAGGGCATCTCGTTTATACAGATTCAGAATCCACTGAAATACCGTAACGCATTGATTCCTAATAACGAATCCAGAAGTGCGTAATGATTGTGCAATCTAAGCGCGGCATGGAAAACATCACACAAATCGTTGCGCACGTCGACTTACACACAAGCTTATCCACAGGAATTGTGCACATCTCCAAATAACGAAAGCATCGCCATCGGATCGCGAAACATCATCAACCCACGCGCACATCTCTGTGCTAACTCGTTGAGTTTTCTAACCGGCGTCCTGTGCGGCGAGATTGCGACTCACAATCTCAAACACATCCCGTGAAAGCTGCGGACGCGACACCAAATCCTGTAACGCGGCATACGCTTGGGCGCGACAGGTTTTGGTGTGGCGATGCCAGCCGTTGAAGCTGGCCGCGAGGCGCGCCGCAATTTGCGGATTGCGGGCATCGAGGGTCGCGATTGCCTCAGCCACGAAGCGATAACCCGCCCCATCGGCACGATGAAAATGCCGCGGGTTGCGCGCAAACACGCTCAACAAACTGCGCGCCCGGTTCGGGTTGGCGAGGGTGAAATCGGGATGCTGATACAGCGTCGCAACCTGTTCCAGCGTGTCGTCGCGGCGTGCCCCCGCCTGAAGCGCAAACCACTTGTCCAAGACCAACGCCTCGCTCTGCCATTGTTGATGGAACGCTGCGAAGGCGGCATCACGGGCTGCCGAATCACGATCGACCACGGCTCGCAGCGCACCCATCACATCGGTCATGTTGCTGGAACGCGCCTGCTCCACGGCTAGGCCTTCAATCTCTTCCCCGGGCACGCGCAGCAACCAACCCAGCACCTGATTGCGCAGTGCACGTCGCCCCATGCTGGCGTGATCGCGCGCCTGTGCAGGGATCTGCTGAAAACGGAAATAGGTCTCGAGCAACTCCACCCGCAAGGCGCTGGCGAGTTCGAGCTGGAAGGACTGACGCGCCTGATACACCGCCTCGGCATCCACCACCGCGATGCGCTCGGCCAGCCATGCCTCCGACGGCAGCTCGAAAATCTCGGCGAGCAAGGCTGGATCCTGCGTTGCGAGGTTGTGTAGCAAGTGCCGCAGCGCATCCTCCAGCGCGGCCATATCGGCCGGCGGATTCGCGCCGCTGGCGAGGCGCTCCAGCAACAAGTCGCTAAACAGCTCCTGTGCCGCCTCCCAGCGGTTAAAGCCATCGTGCTCATGCGCCAACAGCAACAAGCGCTCGGCGCGCGTGTACGGCGCATCCAACACCACCGGCGCGGAGAAGCTGCGCAACAACGAAGGCAAGGCGGGCCGCTCAACCTCAAAACGCCACGTCTGCGTCGCGGCACGCAACTCCAACACGGTTTCCTCGGACATCGGCGCACCGCTCAAGCAAACACCCAAGGGTTCGCCGGTTTGCGCATCCAACAAGCCCATCCGCACCGGAATCCATAGCGGCTCAGCAACGGCCACATTGGACGGCGGCGCTTGCCGCAGCGTCAGCTCAAACATGCTGCCCTGTTGCGACCAAGACGCGTGCACCCGTGGCGTGCCCGGCTGGCGATACCACCCCATGAAGCCTTGCAAATCACGGCCGCTTGCCAGTTCAAGGCTGGCGATAAAGTCTTCAATCGTGGCGGCCTTGCCATCGTGGTGTGCGAAGTAGTGATCGAGTCCGGCACGAAACGCGGCTTCACCCAACAGCGTGTGCAGCATGCGCACCACTTCCGAGCCTTTCTCATACACCGTTGCGGTGTAAAAGTTATTGATCTCGATGTATTGATCCGGACGCACTGGATGCGCCATGGCACTGGCATCTTCCGAGAACTGCAAATCACGCAGCATGCGCACATCCTGAATGCGCTTCACCGCGCGACTGTGCAAATCGCTGGTGAATTCTTGGTCACGAAAAACCGTCAGGCCTTCTTTCAGACTGAGCTGAAACCAGTCGCGCAACGTGACGCGGTTGCCCGACCAATTGTGGAAATACTCATGCCCAATCACACCCTCGACATGCTCGAAGTCGGCGTCGGTAGCGGTTTCCGCGCTCGCCAACACATATTTCGTGTTGAAGATATTGAGACCCTTGTTCTCCATCGCGCCCATGTTGAAGTCATCCACGGCAACGATGTTGTACACATCAAGGTCGTATTCACGCCCAAAGCGTTGTTCGTCCCACTGCATCGAACGCATCAACGATGCCAACGCATGATCACATTTCGGCAGATCTTTCGGATGCACCCACACCTGCAGGTCGACTGCGCGGCCGGACTGTGTGGTGAACGTGCTTTGCGCTGAAGACAACGCACCCGCGACCAAGGCAAACAAGTAACAAGGCTTGGGGAACGGATCCTCCCAACGCGCCCAGTGACGGCCATCGGCCAATCCGCCTGCGGCAATCGGATTGCCATTGCTCAGCAACACCGGAAAACGCTCAGCATCGGCCTCGAGCGTCACCGTGAAACGACTCAACACATCCGGCCGGTCGGGAAAATACGTAATGCGGCGAAAGCCTTCAGCCTCGCATTGCGTGCACAAAATACCGCCGGAGTAATACACGCCCTCGAGCGCGGTGTTGTGCTCAGGGCGAATCCGCACCTCGGTTTCTATCACCACCTCCGCACTGGCCGGCGACAGGGTTAGCGTCGAATCCGTGCGCTGATATTCGTGCGCCTGCAGGGAGACACCGTTCACCCGCAACGACAACAACTCCATCTGCTCGCCGAGCAACACCAGCGGCGCGCCGGCACGTTGTTGCTGGCACACCAGTCGCGCATGCACCCGCGTATCGGCCGGATCGAGCTGGAAGCGCAGCTCTACCTCCGGCACCGTCCAGGCCGGTGATTGATAGTCCGAGAGGTAAATCGCGCGCGGCTGTGCGTCTTTCATGATGTGTTCTTGTTGAGTGAGCGAGCGACAAGGATACCGTTTGCCAAGCCTATGGATGGCAGAGTTTTCGTTTCAGGGGCGTCGATCGACAAGGATGTCGATCGTCGAGCGAGCCATGGACGGCGAACAGCGAACCCTGAAACGGAAATCTGGCAGCCGTAGGCTGATCGAATGGGACGACCTAAAACCGGAAATCCCAACATCCTCGCTGAGCACGCGCTCGAATTCAAAACTTATTCGCCAACAACGCTATCATCGTCTTCCAGATTTCGGCAGCCGCGATTTTCGGAAGCCATTCACGGGGCTGGGGTGACAGGGATGCCACCCCAGAGCCGCCAAGGATGGCTTTACGGCGTCCCCGTGAAGGGTCTCCCGGAAGTCGCAGCTCAATATCCATTTTTCGTAAAAACAAGGATGAAGGCCATGGCCGACCACATCACCATCTACAGCACTGGCACCTGCCCACGCTGTGACCGCTCCAAAGAACTCATGAAGAAATGGGGCGTTCCGTACAAAGAAATGCGCGTCGATCAAGATCGTGATGCACTGAAAGAAATGCTGGAGCGCACCGACCATGCCCGCACGGTGCCGCAGATCTTCTTGGGCGAGCGTCACTTGGGTGGCCTCGATGATCTGACCGAAGCGCACATGGAAGGCGACCTCGACG
>CAZZIQ010000059.1:0-6283 GCA_964654355.1 uncultured Piscirickettsiaceae bacterium | reverse complement strand
TCGACACCATGAGCAAAGACATCGGCAGCATGAACAAAAGCGTCGGTGTCATGGCACTCAGCATGACCAATATGGATCAAAACATGGGTCGTATGACCTATGACATCCATCAGGGAAGTCGCAGCTTCACCAATCCGATGCGCTACTTCTCAAACATGTTCGACAACCCGTAAGGGTCGCTTCTCCGCATGACTGCAGCCTCCGGACTCGAAGCCCGCGACCTGGCTTGTCTGCGTGGCGAACGCCTCTTATTCAAGCAGCTCAACCTTACGCTTCGGCCTGGAAAGATTCTGCAAATTGAAGGCCCGAACGGCGCTGGCAAGACCAGCCTACTGCGCATCCTCGCCGGGCTCATGCAGCCATGGGAAGGGGATGTGCTCTACCAAGGCCAATCCATCCAGCGTGACCGCACCCACTTTCTCAGTGAGCTTGCTTGGCTTGGCCACCACAGCGGCATCAAAGCCGACCTCAGCCCACACGAAAACCTGCGCTTTACCCAGATGCTGCTGGGTCATCGTGATGAAGCAGCTATTGAACATGCGCTTGCCGTTGTCGGACTTACTGCGCATGCGCAACAACCCTGTCGACAACTGTCTGCTGGCCAGAACCGTCGCGCCGCATTGGCGCGTCTTGTCCTCAGCAACGCGCCGTTATGGATTCTGGACGAACCCTTCACCGCGCTGGATCGCGCGGCAATCGCAGAACTGGAACAACGCTTGGTTGCTCACGCTGCACAAGGCGGAATGATTGTGCTCACGACGCATCAACCCTTGCAGTCGGTTCCAGATGTTCAGCGCCTCGACTTAGCAGCATTTGCAGCCCGAAGCACGCGCGCGGCCGCTTGATTTCCGACCGTCTTGACCGTCATGCATCACACACACGACACACATCCACTTCCGCCACTCGGGCGCGCCTTCTGGGGGGTATTGTTGCGAGATCTGCGTCTGTCGTTTCGGCATCGTGGCGAACTCGCCAACCCCTTATTGTTTTTTGTCATTGTGATCAGCTTGTTCCCGCTCGGCGTTGGCCCCGCACCGGACGTGCTGCAGACGCTTGCGCCTGGCGTGATCTGGGTCGCCGCCCTCCTTGCCACCCTTTTATCACTCGACAGTCTGTTCCGCAGCGACTTTGAAGATGGTGCGCTAGAGCAAATCGCCCTCTCACCCCATCCGCTATCTGTCTTAGTCTTAGCGAAGATCGTGGCGCACTGGTTGGTCAGCGGATTGCCCCTCGTGCTCATCGCGCCACTACTCGGTGTGTTGTTGTATTTGCCTGAACAAGCGCAGCCCGTGTTATTGCTCTCACTACTTCTCGGGACACCGATTCTGAGCTTGGTGGGCGCCATCGGCATGGGCCTTACGGTTGGTCTGCGTCGCGGCGGCAGTCTGCTGTCTTTGTTGATCTTGCCACTGTACGTGCCGGTTCTAATTTTCGGCGCAATGGCAGTGCATGACGCCGCGTTCGGTTTGCCGGTTGCGGGGCATTTGCTATTGCTAGGTGCACTGCTGGTGTTTGCGCTGAGTCTCGCGCCGTTGGCTGCTGCCGCCGCCTTGCGAATTAGTCTCAGTTAACCCTGCTCGGCGTGTGCGTAAACGTGGAACCCAAAACTGGATCTGCAGTCAGAAACGCGCGTAGTCCGCGTCCACGGTAGAATTCCCACCTCATGAAAATCCCGGCTTTCCTGCACCGCTTCTCCTCACCGAAAATCTTCCACCAAAGTACCGGTCGATTTGTTCCCTGGCTTTTAGCAGGGTTTTTGGCCACCGCCATTATCGGGATCTATCAAGGGCTGTGGGTTGCACCGCCGGATTACGAGCAAGGTGAAAGCTACCGAATCATCTATGTGCATGTCCCCGCTGCTTGGTTGTCCATGTTCGTGTACATGGTCATGGCCGTATCCTCGGCCATCTTCCTGATCTGGCGGATCAAGCTCGCTGACGTCATTGCCCTAGCCTCAGCCCCACTCGGAGCGGCGTTTACCGCACTGGCACTGGCAACCGGCTCGATCTGGGGTAAACCGATGTGGGGCACATGGTGGCAATGGGATGCGCGTCTGACCTCGGAGCTGGTACTGCTGTTTTTATATCTCGGCTACATCGCTTTGCGCGCCGCGATTGAAGATCGTCAAGCCGCCAGTCGTGCAGGTGCCGTGCTGGCGCTTGTCGGCGTGGTGAACATTCCGATCATCCACTACTCAGTTGAGTGGTGGAACACCCTCCACCAAGGTTCAACAATCACGCGCTTCGACAAACCTGCGATGGCACCTGAAATGTTATGGCCCCTGTTATTGATGGCGATCTCATTCAAACTGTTGTTCTTCTCCGGCACCTTCATTGCTGCACGCGGGGAAAATCTGCGCCGTGAAGCGCACAGCGGTTGGGCGCGCGCTGCAGCATCCTTCCGTATGGGATTCGGACCTTTACTCTTGGTGATTGCATCTCTGGTGTACGTTGGCTGGCAGGCATCACAGCCCGCAACCCTTGCTGTGATGAGTGACGAAATCACTGTGCGTGGCACGGTACAGAATCTTGTCAAACAAGAAAATGAAACCCATTTTGTCTTGCAATCTGAAGACACCCAAACTGCGGTGTACTTTGCCGGCAAGGCCAGTCGCTACCTAATCGAAGGCAAAGGCGCCGAAGTACAGGGCACACTGAAAGACGATCATTTGCAAGCAAGTCGAGTCGTCGGCATGAACCTAAATGATTACAGCGACTACCTCCTTGCTTCATTCCTGCTCGCGCTACTAACCGCTTTGTTTATCGTGTTCTATCCACTGCAACAGGAACGTAATGGCCATCGAGCGGTCCGACTCCGAGGCCTACTCGACTAGTGTGAGAGCCCACCCAAAGCGATCTTTTTACTGACTTTTATCATCAACGCCAATGACTCCTCAACGCAAACGCCGCCTCATCTTTGTTGCACTCATCCTTGCCGGTGTTGGCATTGCCAGCGGTCTCGTACTCTCCGCACTCAACCAAAACATCAATCTGTTTTTTAGCCCGACCCAGGTCGCGCGTGGTGAAGCACCCCAGCAAACCGTATTTCGTCTTGGTGGCTTGGTGGAAGACGGCAGCGTGCAGCACATCTCTGGCGCGGGCAGTGACTTGCGCGTGAACTTTGCGGTGAGTGATGGCGCCCACAGCGTGCCAGTGTATTACGCCGGCATCCTGCCCGACCTATTCCGCGAGGGTCAGGGCATTGTGGCGTTGGGCACCTATGAAAATGGCCAATTCCGCGCACAAGAAGTGCTGGCCAAACACGATGAGAATTACATGCCGCCTGAAGTTGCGGATGCGCTCGACTCAGCACAGAAACAAGCCGTAGAGAACATGAAATCGGGCTATTGAGCACGGCGATCAGAATAAGGAGACGCAGATGCTGCCTGAGATTGGAAACTTTGCTTTAGCCCTCGCGCTTGCCGCCGCAATCCTGCAAGGCATTGTCCCGATGGTGGGCGCACAGCGTGGAGATGCGCAATGGATCGCGATGGCGCGTCCGCTCGCATGGGCGCAATTTCTCTTGATTGCACTGGCGTACGCGATTCTGACGCACGCATTCCTTACCGACGATTTCTCAGTCCTCTACACCGCCAACAACTCAAACTCCCTCCTGCCGGTGGTCTACAAACTCAGCGCGGTGTGGGGCGGCCATGAAGGTTCGCTGTTGTTGTGGGTCTTATTTTTGAGTTTATGGGGCGTGTTCGTTGCGGTATTCAGCAAAAGCCTGCCCAATGTCTTGGTCGCACGCACACTGGCGGTCATGGGCTTGGTGGCAGTGGGTTTCTTGCTGTTCACCATCCTCACCTCCAACCCCTTCGATCGTCTGTTCCCCGCCGCATTAGACGGCCGCGATCTCAATCCGCTGTTACAAGACCCAGGTCTTGTGATTCACCCACCGATGCTCTACCTCGGCTATGTCGGCTTTGTGGTCCCGTTTGCGCTTGTTGTCGCTGCTCTCATTGGCGGTCAACTCGATGCCACCTGGGCGCGCTGGTCACGCCCATGGACCACGATTGCTTGGGTATTTCTGACCCTGGGCATTGCGATCGGCAGCTGGTGGGCCTATGCCGAACTTGGCTGGGGTGGCTGGTGGTTCTGGGATCCAGTTGAAAATGCGTCCTTCATGCCCTGGCTATTAGGTACCGCACTTATTCATTCACTCGCCGTGACGGAGAAGCGTGGCGCGTTCCGTAGCTGGACGGTGTTATTGGCTATCTTTACCTTCTCGCTCAGCTTGCTCGGCACCTTCCTTGTGCGCTCTGGCGTATTGGTATCCGTGCATGCCTTCGCCACCGACCCCTCGCGCGGAATCTTCATCCTGATGTTCATCAGCGTGGTCGTGGGCGGCTCGTTGCTGTTGTATGCGGCACGCACGCACAAGATGGAGAGTGGCGGCCAATTCAGCTGGTTCTCTCGCGAAACGCTATTGCTTAGCAACAACTTATTGCTCACCGTCGCCATGTTGACTGTCCTACTTGGCACCCTGTACCCCATCATTCTGGATGCTTTAGGTCTGGGCAAAATTTCGGTTGGACCGCCTTACTTTAATGCAGTCTTTGTGCCGTTGATGTTGCCACTGATTTTCTTGATTGGCGTAGGTGCAAGCTCTCGCTGGAAAGCCGATCAACCGGGTCGCGTGATGCAGCGTTACGGAATCCTCTTCACGTTCGCAATGCTGGCCGGCGTGGCTTTGCCATGGGTTGTCTACGGGGACAACGGCATCACCCTCGCCCTTGCAGTCGGCTTTGGCTTATGGGTCATTCTCTCCAGCCTGCAAGACCTCATACGCAAGCTGCGCCAGTCCGGTTCGCTTAACCTCAGCAACCTCGGCATGCATGTCGCGCACATCGGAACGGGTATGTTGGTGTTGGGTGTTGCCTTCACCTCGGCCTTCAGCATTGAGCGTGACCTGCGCATGGATCCGGGCAGTAAGGTTGCACTCGGCGAGTATCAATTCGCCTTACAAGGCTTCGAAGAAGTGAAAGGACCGAATTACACCAGCACCACCGGCACCGTGCATGTCTATGACATGAACGACAACAAGATCGCTATCCTCTACCCGGAGAAGCGCATCTACACCGTGCAAACCATGCCGATGACTGAAGCCGCAGTTGACACTGGGCTGTTCCGTGACTTGTATGTAGCGATGGGCGACCCTATCCCCGGCACAGATGGCTGGGCGATGCGCGTCTATTACAAACCATTCGTGTTGTGGATTTGGCTTGGACCCTTGGTCATGGCAATCGGTGGGCTGCTTGCCCTGCTCGATCCGCGTTATCGCAAACTCGCCAAACGTGCGCGCACGGCACTTAAAGAAGAAGCCCATGTTTCTGAATCCGCCACTGCCCGCCCAGCACCGGTGATGACGCGCAGCACGAGTTAATCCATGCGCGCCATTCTGCTGGAGCAACCCGGCGATCCAGATCAACTCAGGCTGCATCAGGTCGCAGATCCGGCCTCAGCGACGGGTACACAACTACGCGTAAGACTGCATGCTGCCGGTATCAACCCGCTCGATACCAAGCTACGCGCCCGCGGCACGTATTACCCCGAACAAATGCCCGCTATCCTCGGCTGCGATGGCGCTGGCGTTATTGAATCCGTCGGCCCTAACGTAACTGGGTTTCAGGTCGGCGACCGCGTCATGTTTTGTAACGGTGGCATTGGTGGTCATGGTGCGGATCAAGGCAATTACGCCGAATACACCCTTGTGGACGCGACGCAGGTCGCGCGCATCCCCGACAACATCGACTTCGCGCATGCTGCGGCAGCGCCGCTGGCCTGCATTACCGCTTGGGAATCCTTGTTCGATCGTGTTCAGCTAAAAAGCACAGACACAGTTCTGATTCATGCCGGCGCCGGTGGCGTTGGACACATCGCGATTCAGCTGGCCCGCAACACAGGCGCGCGCGTCGTTACCACCATTGGCGATGAATCACGCCGCGCATTTGTCGAATCGCTCGGTGCCGATCTCGTGATCAACTACCGTGCACAAGACTTCGTCCAAGAAGTATTGAGTTGGACCGATAGCAAGGGTGTCGATGTTTGTTTTGACACCGTTGGTGGAAAGACCTTGGAACAAAGCTTCGCGGCGACTAAGGTCTATGGCGACATCGTGACCCTGCTCCAACCCGACGCAGATACCGACTGGAAAACTGCTCGCCTTCGCAATGTACGCATCACTCAAGAACTCATGCTGACGCCAATGGTGCTAGGCCTTTCGGATGCACGTAGGCATCAAGGCGAAATCCTGCGTCGCTGTGCGGCCTTGATGGCAACCG
>CAZZIQ010000058.1:0-6356 GCA_964654355.1 uncultured Piscirickettsiaceae bacterium | reverse complement strand
ACCAACTTCACGCTGCGCTGTTCATGTCCATGATGTTTGGGCCACTCCTCTTTAGGCGTGGTGCCCTTGCCGAGGTCATGCACCAGTGCGGCAAAGCGTACGCGCGGATCGGGTGAGAGCTTGGCTGCGGCATCCAACACCATCAGTGTATGAATGCCTGTGTCGATTTCTGGGTGGTGATGCGCGGGCTGAGGCACACCAAACAAACGTGCGAGTTCGGGAAAGATGCGTTCCAGTGCGTCGCATTTGTGCAGTACTTCAAAAAAGCGCGAGGGTATGTCTTCTTCTAAAGCCTTGCGCGTTTCTTGCCACACGCGCTCGGCCACGAGCGCATCGACTTCGCCATTTTCGATCATGCGTTTCATCAAAGCATGTGTGCCATGTGCCACATGAAAGCCCCAGCGCGCGAAGCGCGCAGCAAAGCGGGCTATGCGCAGGATGCGCACGGGGTCTTCCGCAAAGGCTGGAGAGACATGGCGCAGCACGCCTGCGCGTAGATCTTCTTCACCGTTGTAGGGATCAATGAGGGTGCCGTCGGCATCTTCGGCCATCGCATTGATGGTGAGATCGCGCCTCAGTAGATCTTCTTCTAGCGTTACGGAAGGGTCCGCATGAAACGTAAAGCCGTGATAACCGGGCGCAGTTTTTCGCTCGGTACGCGCAAGTGCGTATTCCTCGCCAGTTTGTGGGTGCAGAAAGACAGGGAAGTCTTTCCCAACGGGCTTAAAGCCTTGTGTGAGTAGGTCGTCCGCGCTTGCACCGACTACGACCCAATCGTTTTCTTTGGCAGTGATGCCGAGCAGTCGATCGCGGACAGCGCCGCCTACGCGATAGATCTGCATGGGAGATGGTTTATTTCTTCGGGCGACGTGTCAGATTGTCGATTGACACAACCTTGGTTTTGCGCGCCTCATCGGTGAAGTATGGACGCAGTTCGCTATCGAAACCTAAAAGCCCGGCGAGTTCTTGTTCGCGTGCCGCAATGAGCGAGAAGCAGTCTTTGATGCCATCGAGTGTTTCTTGTGAGAGTGGATGTGACATGCCTGGTTGCGGCGTTGCGTCTTTAATCACACTACCGAGGACTTTGCGCATCATGCGCATGACACGTTGATCTTTACGTAGCTCTTCTTCGCGCTCGGCTGCAAGGCCAGTTTCTGGGGGATTCGTCATGTCGGCTCCTGACGTGTTGAGTAGGGTACTCGTGAGGATTGAGTGAGACGGACGACAGAACCGTCAACGACGTGCGCGGGCACGCAGTGGATCATACAGGGACTTGCTGTTTTGACCGGCAAGGTACTGTGGGGCCGTGGCTTCGAGGCTGATGCGCTCACCCGGAAAAATCCGATTGGGGTCGGTGCACACCGAATCAAGTTGCAGCGAGAGGTAGTTGTCCATCGTGAACGGTTTGCCAGGTAGACGTTCGAAAATCCGTGCCTGCAGTCGCGACAGACCGTCGGGTAAGCCAACAACAAGGCGTTTCAAGCCGAGCCAATTGCGTACCAGTTTTACCAAATCAATGAGGCGGTATTCGGCCGGGCCGCACAAATCGTAGCGCTGGCCGCACATGCTGCGGTCTTCGACAGCTTGTACAAACGCCGCCGCCACATCATGGACATGAATCGGCGCGAATCGGGTATCTGGGCAGGCCAGCGGAAAGAGTGGGGCAGGCAGTTTTAGCAGACCGGCAAAGCGATTCAGGAAGCTGTCGTCGACGCCGAAGATCACGGAGGGGCGGAAGCTGGTCACGGCCACTTTTTGTCCGGCCTCAACGTGCACTAAATTCTCGCCTTCGCCTTTTGTTTGTAAGTACACACTAGCGGCTTTGCTGTTTCCCGCATTGAGTGCAGACATGTGTAACAAACGCGGTACGCCCACGGCGCGACAGACTTGCACCACCCGGCGCGGTAGTTCGGCATGCACCCGGCGGAAGTCACCTTTGCGGCGCTCGTTAAGGATGCCGATCAGGTTGATGACGACATCCACGCCGGCAAATTGGCGTTTGAGATTGCTCTCATCCAAGCCACTGACTTCGATGAGCTGCACCCGCGGATGCACGAGCAAATCACGGTGACGTTCGCGATTGCGCGTGAGGATCCGGATGGAATAGTTCGGGTTTTGCGCCAGCTGCGCGACGAGATGGCGGCCGACAAAGCCGGTGCCGCCAAGAATGCAAAGAGTTCGGTTCATGATTCTGTCTTAGCCATCGATGAGGCGAGGATTGTCCGGGTATAGTGTGGCAATGGAAAGCCTCTATTTCTTAATCCCCATTGCCGTCATCTTTGTGGGTATTGCGGCGGGGATCTTCTTTTGGGCGCTGAAGTCGGGTCAGTTTGAGGATCTTGAAGGTCCGGCATGGCGGTTGCTCCAGGACGAAAACGACCCGATCGATCCGCCTGCGCCTGCTGCCTCTGCTACTGAAGACAAAAACGCCGCGCAGGGATCCTCCCCGCGCGGCGAGTGACGCCAACTTAGGCGGCGAGCGCGCCGCGTAGTTTCTTCATCGCATTGCTTTCAAGCTGGCGAATTCGCTCGGCAGAGACGCCGTATTCGTCTGCCAGCTCTTGCAGGGTTGCTTTGGGCTCTTGTAGCCAGCGGCGTTGCAGAATGTCGCGTGCCCGCTCATTAAGTCCGTCCAGCGCGTCAAGCAGGCGTTCTTGCTGATTCTGCTCAGCGTCTTCTTCGGCAACTAAATAAGCGGGGTCATTGCTGGAGTCCGCAATCCAATCTGCTGGTGCAGTGCCTTCGTCTTCGCTCTCGCCACCTAATGGGGTGTCAAAACCGAGATCCGGCAGCGCCATGCGGCTTTCCATGTCCCGCAAAACGCGCGCCTCCACGCCTAAATCTTTCGCGACGGCCTCGGCTTCATCTTCGGAGAACCAGCCGAGGCGCTGTTTGGCGCTGCGCAGATTGAAGAACAGCTTGCGCTGCGCTTTCGTTGTCGCGATCCGCACGATGCGCCAGTTGCGCAGGATGTATTCATGAATCTCGGCGCGAATCCAATGCACTGCGAACGATACGAGGCGTACGCCATGCGCTGGATCGTAGCGCTTGACTGCCTTCATCAGGCCGATGTTGCCTTCCTGGATCAGGTCCGCCTGCGGCAGGCCATAGCCGGAATAGCCGCGGGCGATGTGGGCAACAAAGCGGAGGTGTGACAGGACGAGCTGGCGGGCTGCGTCGAGGTCATTGTTTTCCTTGAGGCGTAGCGCCAATGCCCGCTCGTCCTCTACATCGAGGACCGGGATGCGACGAATGGTCTGCATGTAGCCCTCGACGTCGCCGGCAGGGCTAATGGGTAAGTGGTGTGAGAGGGTCAGTGCGTTCATGGGCGAGACCTCCAAATATCAATTGCTTCCGGTACGTTGGAAAACCGCAATCCGTGTGGATCGCTGCTTTTCCAAGTATAGGGCGCCTCTGTTAGCACTCGCAAGGGTTGAGTGCTTATACTTGAGTAAAAAGTTCAGGTATACCAAAAATCAATAAGTTATCAGGGTTGTGTATGCCCTCATTCAGCGTTTATGGGCGTGAAAAGGGCCGAAGAGGTGCACTTGATCGGCAAATAATGGAACAATAATGAAGTCGGGTCGGTTTAGAGCTGCAATTTCTGCGGCGGCTGACTCGTCGACTTAATTGCAATTAGGTATGTCTTATGAGCGAAGCACCGAAAACTCGCCCGGTCGTTCCGGCTGGTGAAGCTGACCACATGGTCACCCGCCAGAAGGCTCCGAACGAGAAGGGTTTCGTCGGTTATGAAACCGAATGGAAGCCTTGGCACAAAGAAGTTCCGTACAGCACTCCGAAGAAGCCGTAAGTTCTTCTGCTGTTCAGAACGAAAAACCGCGCGGTCCGATCGGTCGCGCGGTTTTTTTATGCCTGCTCGTTGCCGAGTAGCGCGTCGACGAAGGCGTCTGCCGTAAACGGACGCAGGTCTTCGGCTTGTTCACCCACGCCGATAAAACGGATCGGTAGTTGCAGTGCTTCAGCAATTGCGAAGATCACGCCACCCTTGGCTGTGCCATCGAGTTTGGTCAGCGCGATGCCGCTGACTTCGACCATTTGATGAAACTGTTTGGCTTGATGCAGTGCGTTCTGCCCTGTGGTGGCATCTAGTACCAATAAAATTTCATGCGGTGCGGTCCCATCCAGTTTGCGGATGACACGCAGCACCTTCTTCAGCTCTTCCATCAAATGGGCTTGGGTATGCAGACGACCGGCTGTGTCGGCAATCACGATATCAACCCCGCGCGCCTTGGCGGACTCGACCGCATCAAAGATCACTGATGCGCTATCCGCTCCAGCTTGTTGCGCAATGACGGGAATTTGGTTGCGCTGGCCCCAAGTCTGCAGTTGCTCGATCGCGGCGGCCCGGAAGGTGTCGCCTGCGGCCAGTAGCACCGAGCGACCTTCGGCTTGAAGGCGGTGAGCAAGCTTGCCGATGGTGGTGGTTTTGCCGGCACCATTCACCCCAACCACGAGCAGAACGTAAGGCTTGCCGCGTTCAAGATGGGTCGCAATGTTGGTGAGGAGTGGGGATTCGCAGGGAGCGAGCAAGTCGCGCAGGATGTCACGCAGCGCGAGCTGAAGTTGTTCGGGGCTGGCGTTGCGTTTGAGCTCGGCGCGTGCACGCAGGGCATTGAGCACTTGGGTGGTAGCCTGCACCCCAAGATCGGCAACCAGAAGCTGGGTTTCGAGCTCTTCGAGCAGATCTTCATCAAGGCTGTTGCGGCCGCGGAATAAATCGCCGAGGCCACTGGTGAGGGCGTGGCGAGTTTTGCCAAGACGATCGCGTAGACGACTGAGGAACCCTCCACGGGTTTCTCCGGTCTGTGCGTTGAGTTCTGGAGTAGCGGTGCTGGTGTCGCTGTCCGCGATGGCTTGATCGCTGTCCGCGACGCTTTTATCCCGTTTTCCGAAGCCAAACATATCGGTTGCGCGACCTCACTTCGTTTCGGTTCTCGTGTGCAGGGCGCGCTATCCTATCATCCACACTTCGTTTGTACGTGTTTCTCCCCTTGAAGAGATTTCAAATCATGCAGATTTTTCGTCGTTGGATTGCGGTCGCCCTCGCCGGGGGCGGATTGCTGACTAGTGTTGCGCAAGCAAATGTTGATGTGCGCGCCACGATCGTCCATGAACATCAACTCGAGAATGGCATGCGTGTGTTGGTCAAAGAAGACAATCGCGCGCCGGTGGTGGTGTCACAGGTCTGGTATCGGGTGGGATCGAGTTACGAGCCGGCCGGGCTTACGGGTATTTCTCATGTGTTAGAGCACATGATGTTCAAAGGGACGCAGAAGTACGGTCCGAATGAATTTTCAAAAATCATTGCGCAGCTCGGCGGGCGTGAAAACGCGTTTACTGGGCGTGACTACACGGCCTACTTTCAGCGTCTCGAAGCCTCGCGCCTAGAAAAGGCGCTTGAGCTTGAGGCGGATCGCATGCGCAACTTGGTGCTGGATGAGGCCGAATTTTTAAAAGAACGTGAAGTGGTTGCGGAAGAACGGCGCATGCGCACCGATGACAAACCGACTTCGCTGACTTATGAGCGCTTTCTTGCGACTGCTTATGTCACCAGTGGTTACCATCATCCAGTGATTGGCTGGATGGATGACATTCAGAATTGGACGGTCGACGATCTGCGTGATTGGTATCAGCGCTTTTATGCACCAAACAATGCAATGCTCGTGGTGGTGGGGGATGTGAAGGCTGCTGATGTGTTTGCCCTCGCAGAAACCTATTTTGGTCCGTTGCAGCCGAGTGATATCCAACATCCGCGTGACCGAGCCGAATTGCCGATGTTGGGTGAGCGCAGAATTCATGTGCAGCTGCCTGCCAAGCTGCCCTATCTCATGATGGGCTATGCCGTACCTTCATTGATGAACATTGAAGATCCAAAAGAAGCCTATGCACTTGAGGTGTTGGCCTCTGTGCTCGATGGTGGTGACAGTGCCCGTTTTCCTCGTGAATTAATGCGTGGCAGTGAAGTTGCTGCGAGTGCGGGCGCTGGCTACGACTTGAATAGTCGTTTGCGCACCTTGTTCTTGTTTGATGGTGTGCCGTCGAATGGTAAGACCGTCACGGATTTGCAAAATGCGATCGAAGCGCAGCTTGCTCGGGTGCAGAATGAGTTGGTGGCGCCGGAAGAGCTCGAACGCATCAAGGCGCAGGTGATGGCGGCTAAAGTGTTCGAGCGTGACTCAATGTTTTATCAAGCGATGCAGATTGGCATGCTCGAAACCATCGGTTTGGGCTGGCCGCGGATGGATGAGTATCTGGGTGGCGTGCGTGCGGTGACGGCGGAAGAGGTGCGATCTGTAGCCCAGAAATACTTGCAGCCTTCCAAGCGTACGATTGCG
>CAZZIQ010000057.1:0-6441 GCA_964654355.1 uncultured Piscirickettsiaceae bacterium | reverse complement strand
ATCCGAAGGACAAGTTCTCCAAGCAGGGCCTGTTCACCGGTGGTTGGAAGAAGAATGATCTGCCGATCGAGTGGGTGTCTGCCGCACAGGGCGGTAAGGTTTCTAATGTGAATGTTGACGCGAAAGAAATCGAAGCGGAAGTCGAAACGTATAAGTACGGCGCGGCCAACATCATCCCTGCGATGAAGGCAGGCCAGATTGCGCACGCTGCGGGTCTGACCAACGACAAGGGCTGGTGCCCGGTTGCACTGGATACGTTTGAATCCACTGTGCATAAGGACGTTTATGTTATTGGTGATGCCAGTGTCGCAACCGGCATGCCGAAGTCAGGTTACTCTGCAAACTCGCAGGGCAAGGTGACTGCAGCAGCCATTTGTGAAGCGCTGGGTGGCGCCAAGGCGGGTGATCCGCGTTGGACCAACACCTGTTACAGCTACGTGACTCCGGAATACGGTATTTCCGTAGCCGCGGTCTATCAGCTGCAGGCGGACAAGAAGAAGATCGCAAACATGGGTGGCGGCCTGACCGCAGCCGATGGTGCGGACAACTTCATGGAGTCGGTCTACGCTGAAAGCTGGTGGCAGAACATCACCAACGATATGTTCTCCTAATCCTCGGATTGTTGAACTGCAAAAAGCCTCGCCGGGAGACCGGCGGGGCTTTTTTGCGTACTGCCTCTGCTGCGCGCGCGCGTGTAGAATCACGCCATCCATTTTTCCGCTTCGGCGCATCCGGTTTGGGTGGGCTGAGGCTCTGATTTAGGAAGACAAATGAAATCCTGGGCCCGCGACTTCGGCATTTTGGCGATCGGTCTCATCGTCGGTATTGGTGTGGCGATTGAAAGCGCCGTCCATGCCGAACGCGAACAAGCGGAACATCATCTGCCCCTGGATGAGCTGCGTGCATTCACCAGCATCTACAGCAAGATTAAACAGTATTACGTTGATGAGATGGATGACGCCACGCTCATCGACAATGCAATCCAAGGCATGGTGAATGGCTTGGATCCGCACTCGAGTTACCTGAAGCCAGAAGACCATGACGACCTTAAGGTCAACACGAGTGGTAAGTTTGGTGGATTGGGTATTGAAGTTGGGATGGAAGATGGCTTTGTCAAAGTGATCTCGCCCATCGATGACACACCCGCAGAGCGTGCAGGGATTCAGTCGGGTGACATGATCATTCGTTTGGATGATGTGTCTGTGAAAGGAATGACGCTGTCCGATGCGGTCGATAAGATGCGCGGCAAGCCGGGCACAGAGATTGTGCTGACGGTCGTGCGAGAAGGTAAAGACAAGCCGCTTACGTTCACGATTGTGCGTGACATCATTCGCATTCAAAGCGTGCGCAGCCGCATGCTGGAGCCGGGCTATGCCTATGTGCGCATCAGTCAGTTCCAAGAAACCACAGCCCGCAATCTGCATAAGACCATCGACAAGCTTGAAGAAGAAAACGACGGTCCGCTGAAGGGCTTGGTGTTGGATCTGCGTAACAACCCAGGTGGTGTGTTGCAGGCAGCGGTCGGGGTATCCGATGCGTTCATGCGCGGTGGCTTAGTGGTGTATACCGAAGGTCGTGAGCAAGATGCTGAGATGCGTTACAAGGCGGACAGTGAGGATGTGTTGGATGGCGCGCCGCTAGTGGTGTTGGTGAATGGCGGTTCGGCCTCAGCTTCAGAGATTGTTGCCGGTGCATTGCAAGACCACCGTCGTGCTTTGATTGTTGGTAAGCAAACCTTTGGTAAGGGTTCCGTGCAAACAGTCCTGCCAATGCAAGATGGTGGCGCATTAAAAATTACGACTGCGCGCTATTTCACGCCGAGCGGTCGTTCGATTCAGGCTGAAGGCATTAAGCCGGACATCGAGCTGCGTGACCTCAAAGTGCAGAAAGACGAAGACAAGAGCAATGGTGCGACGGTGTCCGAGCGTAACTTGAAGGGTCATCTTGAAAACGGCAATGGTGAAAGCAAACCAGAGGCTGTGGCTGATCCAGAAGCGAAAACGGAAGGCGCTGACAATGCGGTGGACTCTGCAGTCGACAAGAACAACGAAGTGGATTTGGCTGAGGATGACTTCGAGTTATTTCAAGCGCTCAATTTGTTGAAAGGCATGCAGTTGGTGCAAAACGCGAAGTAAGAAGTACTCGGATGCCGCGTGTTCTGATTCCGTTGGCGGAAGGTTTTGAAGAACTGGAAGCCATCACCCTGATTGATCTTTTGCGTCGTGCAAAGATTGAAGTTGTGACGGCTTCGTTACAGCCCGGTGCGGTGGTTGCCAGTCGGGGTACGCGTCATCTTGCCGATGTGGATCTGGCTGCGGTCAGCGCAGAGATGTTCGACATGATCGTATTGCCGGGCGGATTGCCGGGTGCGGAGCATCTCAATGCCGACTCACGCATTCATGCGTTGTTGCGGCGGATTGCCGCAGAAGGCGGATACACCGCAGCGATTTGTGCGGCACCGCGTGTATTGGCGGATGCGGGTTTGCTGCAAGGACGCAGCGCAACCAGCTACCCGGGATTTTTGACTGCGCAAGATGCGCAGTTATCCGAACAATCCGTCGTTCAAGATGGCAAGGTCATCACTTCACGCGGCCCCGGCACGGCGATGGACTTCGCTTTGTATTTGATTGAAACGCTGACCGATCGCGCTACGCGCGATGCTGTGGAAGCGGGATTGGTGCGCGCTTGAGAGTTGTGATCGTGTACCGCATTGTTGTGCGCAGGGAGGCGTAATGAAGGCCCGTATTCGTGATTTGATGCAGCAGGCGGTTGACGCATTGCAGCAGAGCGGTTCGCTCACGCTGGACGCCTCTGTCGACATCCAGATTGAAAACACGCGTGACCCTGCGCATGGTGATTTCGCCTGTAACTTGGCGATGATGCTGGCTAAGCGTGTTGGCAAGAAGCCGCGCGATCTTGCCGAAGAGCTGGTGGCTGCATTGCCGCAAGCCGATTGGGTTACGGCGGTTGATATCGCGGGTCCCGGTTTCTTGAATTTCCGTTTGGCTGATCAGGCCTGGCAAGGTGTCATCGCTGATGTATTTGCGGCGGGCGAAGCCTTTGGCCACAGCACGGTCGGCGCTGACCAAAGCGTCTGTATTGAGTTTGTGTCGGCTAACCCAACTGGCCCGTTGCATGTCGGGCATGGGCGCGGTGCCGCGTACGGTGCGGCAGTTGCAGACTTATTGGCCGCGGTTGGCTTTCATGTCCATCGTGAATATTACGTTAATGATGCCGGTCGACAGATGGACATCCTCGCTACCAGTGTGTGGCTGCGTTATCTCGATCTGTGTGGTGAGACGTTGACCTTCCCCAGTAATGGCTATCAAGGCGATTACATTTGGGACATCGCAGCCAGCCTGCACCGTGAACATGGTGATGCCTATCGAGCGAACGCGATTGAGGTGTTCGTGGAGGTGCCTGCGGATGAGCCTGTGGGTGGTGACAAAGAGCTACATATTGATGGCCTGATTGCGCAAGCGAAGGCACGGCTTGGTGCGGATGGCTATGAGGTTTTTTTTGCGCGCGCGTTAGAAACCATCCTAGGCGATATTCGCGAAGACCTGCGCGAGTTCGGCGTGGTGTATGAGGATTGGTTTTCGGAGCGCAGTCTGACGCAAGACGGCACGGTTGATGCGGCCATTGCGCGCCTGCAGCAAAGCGGCCAGATCTATGAAGACAAAGGTGCGTTATGGTTCCGCTCGACCGATTATGGTGACGAGAAGGATCGTGTGGTGGTGCGTGAGAATGGGCTCAAAACCTATTTCGCATCCGACATCGCCTATCACATGCACAAGCTTGATCGCGGCTATGCGCGCGTGATTGATGTGTGGGGTGCGGACCATCATGGGTATGTGCCGCGGGTGAAGGCGGCGATTCAAGCGATGGGTGGTGCACCGGAAAAACTCGATGTGTTGTTGGTGCAATTCGCTTCCCTGTATCGCGGTGGTGAGAAGGTGGCGATGTCCACCCGCTCGGGTTCGTTCGTAACCCTGCGCGAATTGCGCGAAGAAGTCGGGAATGATGCGGCGCGCTTCTTCTATGTGCAGCGTAAGTGTGAGCAACACATGGATTTCGATTTGGATTTGGCCAAGTCGCAATCGGCAGATAACCCGGTGTACTACATTCAGTATGCGCATGCGCGTGTGCACAGCGTGATGCGCCAGTTGGCCGAACGCGGTATGACGTGGGAGCGCGAAGCGGGCCTGCAACATTTGCATTTATTGCAGGAAGCGCACGAAAAAGCCTTGTTGCAGCGGATGAACCGCTTTCCTGAGGCGGTTGAAAATGCGGCACTTGCGCATGAACCACACCAGCTTGCGCATTACCTACGTGAACTCGCCAATGACCTGCACACCTATTACAACGCGCATAAATTCATTGTGGAAGAAGCCGGCTTGCGTGATGCGCGACTGTGTTTGATTAACGCCACACGACAAGTTTTGGCAAACGGTTTAGGATTGCTCGGCGTATCTGCACCGGAGACGATGTAATGCAGACACTTCATCGACAGGCAGGACTTTCTTGGGCGGGGCTTTTGTTGGCCGTGCTCGCCATCGCAGGCTTTGTGGCATATCTGCTTTGGCTGCAAGGTGCGAATCTTCCTGGCCAAAACAATAGCCTCGTTCCGAAAATCTCTGCACCAGCGGAGAAGTCCGCAACCAAGAGTGCAGCCCCTCCGAACGACGAGAAGTTTGATTACAAGTTTTTTGAAGAGCTACCCAAGCGCAATCTCGATGGCGGAACGGATGCGACTCAATTTGTCGTGTTGGTCACGAGCGTGTCGGATCGTGCCCGCGCAGAAGGGATTCGTGCAGAGCTTGCATTACAGGGCTATGACACGCCGCCCTTACGTGAAATTAAACGTGTGGATGGAACGCTGTATCAAATCTCGCTCGGCCCGATGAATGAAGAGGCTGCGCGCAAGGCGATGGATGCCATGCGTGCCCAAGGGCACAAGCCTTTGCCGAAAAAGCTGCCTTGATTGAGTGGCGGAGAGGACATCAATGTCGAACGCTTCCGCCGCATCCCCGCAAAAAGATACGCTGCGTTTGCGGCGTGTCGCCATTGATACCTATCGCGAGCAAGTTGCCTATCTGAATCGGTCTTGTCCGTTGTATCAAGCGGAAGGATTTCAAGCGCTCTCCAAGATTCATATTGAAGCCGATGGTCACAGCATTGAAGCGGTACTCAATGTAGTCGATGAAGATAGCATCACCGGCCCCGAAGAATTGGGTTTGAGTGAACAGGCATTTGCCGCCTTAGGTTTATCCGAAGGCGAGCCGGTGCGGGTGTGTCAGGCGGACGCACCCGCATCGATGCAAGCGGTGCAGCGCAAGATTGCCGGACATCGTTTGAGCCAAGACGATTTCCACGCCATTGCACAAGACATTGTGCGCGGGCGTTATTCCAAGATGGAAATGGCGGCGTTCTTGGTGGCGAGCACGCAAAACGGGTTGGACCGTGACGAAATCTTTTATCTGACCCGCGCCATGATCGACAGTGGTAAGCGCCTCAATTGGCATGAGCCATTGGTCGTCGACAAACACTGCATCGGCGGGATTCCGGGTAATCGCACCACCATGTTGATCGTGCCGATTGTGGCCGCGCATGGCACCTTGATCCCGAAAACCTCCAGTCGTTCGATTACCTCACCTGCGGGTACGGCCGACACCATGGAGATGTTGGCCGAGGTGAATCTTGCGCCCGAAGTGTTGCATGACTTGGTGCATGAAGAGCGCGGTTGCTTGGCATGGGGTGGTACGGCTGCGCTGGCGCCGATGGATGATTTGCTGATTGCAGTGGAACGCCCGCTGGCGATTGATGCGCCGGCGCAAATGGTCGCTTCGATTCTGTCCAAGAAAGTCGCAGCGGGCTCAACCCATTTGTTAGTCGACATCCCGGTAGGTCCGACCGCGAAAGTGCGTGACATGAGCGAAGCCTTGTCTTTGCGAAAATTGTTTGAATATGTCGGTGACCAACTGGGCTTGCACATTGAAGTGATTTTGACCGACGGTCGGCAGCCGATTGGGTGTGGCATTGGCCCCGCTTTAGAGGCTCGTGATGTCATGGCGGTGTTGGAAAATGATCCCGATGCACCGGAAGATCTGCGGCAAAAATCCTTGCGCTTGGCTGGACGTATTCTGGAATTTGATCCGGATGTGCGTGGCGGACAAGGCTATGCCATTGCCCGCGATATTCTTGACTCGGGTCGGGCCTTAGAAAAAATGCGGCGCATCATTGCACGCCAAGGCGCAAAACAAACCGCGCCTTTAGGTGAGCTGACGCGTGATGTTCTGTCCGAACAAGATGGTGTTGTGACCAACATCGATAATTTTCATTTGGCACAACTGGCGCGTCGCGCTGGTGCGCCGATCAATCCAGGCGCGGGGATTGATTTGTTTAAAAAGCTGGGCGATGCGGTGCACAAAGGTGAACCGC
>CAZZIQ010000056.1:0-6642 GCA_964654355.1 uncultured Piscirickettsiaceae bacterium | reverse complement strand
GGAATTTCTACAACCCGCGCGCCGCGCGGATGCGCTCGTAGGCGGAGCGAATCTGCCGGGTTTTCTCCTCAGCGACCTTCATCATCTCCTCCGGCAGCCCCTTGGCGACCAGCTTGTCAGGATGATGCTGGCTCATCAGGCGGCGATAGGCGCGCTTCATTTCATCATCGCTCGCGCTCTTGGCAATCCCAAGGGTGGCGTAGTCTTCGGCCAGACTGGGGGTGGCCGGCCGCGCACCGCGGGCACCAGCCTGCTGCGTGGCGCGCACCAAGGCTTCAATTTCAGCAAGTTCCGCCGAAGAAAAACCCAGAGCTGCGGCAACCTCTCGCAGGATCTCGGCCTCAGCCGGATGCACGCTGCCATCGGCGTAGGCGGCCAACACCTGAATCTCGAGGAACATGCGGGCAAGCGTCTGACGTCGACCGATCTCGCGCTTGAGCTGAACCAGGACCCCGTGAAAATCAAAGCCAGACTGCTTACCTTCATTGAATAGACGCTTGGCCACCTGCTTCAGCTCACCAGTTGCACCGAGTTGCTGCATGATGTTTTCCGCCAGCGCGATCTCTGACGGCGAGACGTGCCCATCTGCTTTGGCGATGCGGCCCATGATGGCAAAGGTGGCGGTGAAGAATGCCATCTGCACCCGCTCCGGCGCGCCGCGCCCAAGGCCGCCGGCTTCCGCACCACTTAACCCACGCAGGCCCTTATCAAACTGGTGCCCGAAGGCCACGCCCATCAACGCACCCAATGGGCCGGCCAACATGAAACCAAACGCGCCGCCCAACACCTTACCCAAGAAACTCATTATCGAAATCCGTCTAGGCTCAGATCAATAGACCGGCAAGAATCAGCACCGCTAGGGCGGCCATCCACAAGACCTCACTGCGCCGCACCAAATCCAACGCCTCCTCAATCTCTGCTCGATCAAAGGCATCCCATTCTTCGCTGGCCTCATCCGCTTGCGCACATTCCAAGCGCAATGCGCCTAACCCTGCGCAGGTCAACATGCGCGTGTTCTGCGCCCAATCCCCCATGTTTTTACGCAAGGCTTGCAGCGATGCAGAGAAGTCGCCGACCACGGCATAACTCACCGCTACTAAATGCGCCGGAATCCAAGACAGCATGTCGCGCAAGCGCAGGGCCGATTCACGATGCCCCGGCGAGGCATCACTGCGTTCACAATCCAAATCCACAATGCGATAGAAAACTGCACCCAACGGCCCGAGCAGAATGAACCAAAACAACACCGCGAAGATGCGCTGATTGGCTTGTACAAACACCCCCGTCGCAATACCGCGCGCAGCTTGATGGACATGCAGTTCACCCTCGCGGCCGATAAACCGCTGGGCCTGAATCAGGCCACCCTCGCGATCGCGCTCAAACAACTCCATCAGCTCTCGCACTTCACCAGCCAGATCGCGCGGACCAAAGCTCAACACCAAAATACCCACGCCCCAGAGCAGCCCAAACAGACCCAGCACCTCATCCAAGCCGACATAAATCAACTGCACCAACAAAGCGATGGGCAGCGCGACCCAGATTGGCGCCCACAACCCGCGCCAAAAGTTTGCGGACGAAAAACGGTCCTCGAGCCACAGGATCCAACCGTAGATCCATTGATGGCTACGCAAATGATCAAACACCCGGTAATAGCGCTCTAATCCAAACGCGATCAGGATGGCCAACAACTTCATAACGCTCTCCCCTACCTCAGCAGGCGTGGTTCATGACACTCAAGCACGATTATGCACACGCGCCCAATCAAACGCGGGACCCGGGTCAGTTTTGCGCCCCGGAGCAATCTCGGCATGTCCGACCACACGGCTACGATCGAGGATTGGGTATGCTCGATAAAGCGCCTGCAACACCGCATTCAGCGCTGCATATTGCGCAAGGTCGTACGGGACATAGTCACTGCCCTCAAGCTCAATCCCAATCGAAAAGTCATTACAGGCTTCACGCCCCTGCCAACTCGACTGGCCCGCGTGCCAAGCCCGTTGTTGCAGGGGCACAAACTGGATCACCTCGCCATCACGGCGAATGAACAAATGACTGGACACACGCACGCCGGCGAGGTCAGCAAAACTGGGATGGGAAGCCGGATCCAGCGTCCCTAGAAACAAACGCTCCACCGCATCGCCGCCAAACTGGCCCGGCGGCAGGCTAATGCTGTGCAACACAATCAATTCAATGTCGACGCCAGCAGGACGCACATCACAATGCGGGGAAGACAGAAAACGTACGCCTTCTAATAAGCTTTGCTGAGAATCAACTGAATACGTAGACATGCGCGAAGCATAGCAGGGTCAGACACGCGGACAGAACGACGAGTCAGGGTGGGTCTTGCGCCGGCTGACGCTGCGCGTGCGCGATTGCGGCACGTAATGCTGCTGGGGTTGGATCGCACTGCAACTCAGCGTGGTAACGCCCATCGATGAACAAAAATAGCGCTGGCAGATGAAACACCTCATAGGCCTGGGTTAAGCCTGGGTTCATACCGGCATCCACCGCAAAGACCATCAGTTCGTCCTCATCCGCAAGCCTGCTCAAGCCCAGATGGAAGGCGCGACATGATCCACAATGCGGCGCCGTGAACAGCACAACCGCCGGGCCGGCCACATCTTCAAGAGCGGCATAAAACCGAAACTCATCCAGTGCCTGAAGACTCATTCATGACCCTTTCCGCACAGAATCTTAGCTTTCACAGAGCTCATGCACCTGACACAAGCCCTTCAACACCATATCGGTAAAACTGATGGTTCCGACCATCTTGCCGTGCTCAACCACGGGCGCACGCGACAAACCAAAACGCTCAAATAAGCGCGCGCAATAACGAATATCCATGTCCGGATCGACGCTGATCACCGGTTTTGACATGATTTCATAGACGTTCACACGATCCGGTGAGCGATCTTTTGCAATCACTTCCTTTGCAATATCGGACAGCAGCAACATGCCAATCTCATCATCACTGCTGCGCTTACGCACAATCAGCATCTTGGTTTCGACATGCTTCATTGTGTTTAAGGCATCGCGAATCGTCGCCAAGCCATCCACTTCGTCGAAGTGAGTCTTCATCACTTGACGCACACTGATCCGTGGTTTTGTACTCATATCTCCTCCTCCACCACTTCGGAAAGCCGACGGATTTGGCTGGTAATCCCAACCACATCCTCGACATCAATCTGAAAGGCCATCCCCGTGCCAGGCTGATCAAAACGTCCCACCTCACCAATTTTCTCAAGAATGTGGCGGCTGAGGTGTTCTTCAACCAAGAACAACAACATGTCGCGCTGGGTGACCAATGACAATCCAAAAAAGGTTTTTGGTGCCTGCAGGCCTTCGCCGCGCGCATTGTTGACGACCGTCGCGCCGGTGGCTCCGGCTTCACGTGCCGCATCCAACACCTTGTCGGTGTACTCATCCTCAACCAGGGCGATCAATAATTTAAAATGCATACGATTCTCCTGAAGCCAGCCAATCGATTCTGGGTCATCTCTTAGTCATCATGGATACGTTGTTTGCTGACGCATCGTCTTTGGGCTTATTTAACCAATTCGAGATCTGCACATAGCCCATCACCGCCATAATCGGAAACAGACTGGCAAATGCGATCAGACCAAAGCCATCCAACATGGGATTACGGCCAGGCACCGACGACGCCAAGCCCAAGCCCAGCGCGGCCACCAACGGCACAGTTACGGTCGAAGTGGTTACGCCTCCGGAGTCATAGGCCAAAGCAATGATCGACTTGGGTGCATAAAGTGTTTGGATCAACACCACGACATAGCCGGTGATGATGTAGAAGTAAAGCGGCGTACCGGTCACGATGCGGAACGCGCCGAGTGCAATTCCCACGGCAACGCCGATGGCAACCGCGATGCGCAGCTTGGTGGCAGATAGCTCACCACCGGAAACGCTCTGCGCTTTAATCGCTACCGCCAACAACGAAGGCTCTGCAATCGTGGTCGAAAAGCCAATCGCCGCCGCGAAGAGGTACACCCAGAGGTAATCCTCCCAACGTAAAGAAACCGCCGGATCCGCGCCCACGCCATGTAAAAACTCCGGCGCAGTTAGTTGCTGTGCCATCAACTTGCCTAATGGGAATAACGCCTGTTCCAAACCCATCAAAAACAGACTAAGCCCAATCAACACATATAAAAAACCAAACAAGACACGCTTTAGATTGGGCACCGCACGACGAATCACCAAAAACTGGAAACCAAATAAGATGGCCGCAATCGGCACAACATCCAAAACCGTGGCAAATGCCGTATGGAGGAACCCACCCAGAAAATCCAGCGGACTCATAACAAGATCCCGTAACCCATGACGAAAATCATCGGCGTCAACGAAGCAAAGGCAATCAGGCCAAAGCCGTCGGTCATCGGATTGCGACCACGAATACTCGACGCTAAGCCCACCCCCAATGCCGTCACCAAGGGCACGGTAATCGTCGAAGTCGTCACCCCACCCGCGTCATAGGCGATCCCAATAATCTCGGCTGGGGCAAACACGGTCATCACCACCACCCCAAGGTAGCCACCCATAATCAGCCATTGAATCGGCCAGCCTTTCAAGATACGGATCACACCAATCACAATCGCCGCACCCACCGAAATCGCCACGGTATAGCGCAAGCCCAGCGCATAAGACTCGCGTGCTGCCAAGTCATCGGCAATCAGGCCACCGTCCGCCGCAACCGTAGCCGCCTCATCCGCTACCGCAATCAAAGCCGGCTCGGCGATGGTGGTGCCGAAGCCCAAGGCAAAAGCAAACAGGACCAGCCAAAGCAAACTCCCTTTGCGCGCAAAGGCATAGGCCATGGTCTCGCCAATGGGAAATAAACCCATCTCCAAGCCATAAACAAAGAAGGTCAGCCCCATAACCACCAATGCCAAGCCACCCAATAACTGTCCTAAATTTGGAATCGGCTGCTGCAAAACCACCAGCTGGAAGAAGGCGATGACCAACACAATCGGCGCCAAGTCGCGCAGACTGGAGAGCATGGAACGGAGAAACTGGAGTAGAGGTTGTGGCACGAAACTTCCTTGTCCTCGAGTCATTATGCGGCGCGCATCCGGGGATCGCTATACTGCGCCAATGCACCCTCTCTCACGGCAAGCTGGCGTCACCCTGGTTGAAGTTCTTCTTGCTTCGGCGTTAGCGGGGTTCGCGCTTCTCGCCTTAGCGATGCTGCATAGTCACAGTCTGCGCGGCATGGAACAAGCACAACGCCAGGTCGAAGCAACGTTCTTATTGCAAGATTTTGCCAGTCGTATGCAGGCGAATCCGGCCGGACGCGCCAGCTACGCAGGCTTCCTCGCCGGAACTCCGACCAGTCAAGGCTGCAGCAGCACGAACGACAGTGATGCCGCGAGCGTTTGCAACGCTACAGATCTCGCCGAACATGATGCATGGATGTGGACGGTGATGATTGAAGAAACACTCGGCGAGGATGCCAGCGCTGTACTGACTAGCCTCGTGAGCGGCGATACCAGCTACAAATTGACGCTCAGCTGGACCGAAAACAATGAAGCAATCGATGCTGAACTCATCTTCCGGCTGCGCCCTTGGATCCCATGATGCAGCCGCCTCCAAGACTCGCACACAAACAAGCAGGGCTGACCCTGATTGAGTTGCTGATTGCAATGGCGCTCGGCCTGATGATTGTGAGCGTCGTAATTGGCATTCTGGTTTCCGGACAACAAAGCCAACGCCTGCAACAAGGCTACGAAGAGCTACAAAACAGCGGACGCCATGCGCTGTCATTTCTCGCACAGGAAATCCGGCGCGCGGGTTTCGATGAAAACGGCAGCTTGGCCATCGCAGCCCTGCAAGACCCTGGCACAGACCTGCTCAAGCTCGCGTATACCAATATGCTCGACTGCTCCGGCGCGACGGGTAATGTTTGGGTTGCGTATCGACTCAGCGACGCAGAACTCATGTGCGATGGCGACGAGGATCCGGCACAAGCACTCACTACTGAAGTGGAAGCGCTGGGTTTTTTGTATGGCGAAGACACAGGGAGCTCAACCTCAGCGGCGGATGGATTATTTGATCGCAGCATCAATGTCTGGCGCCATGCCAGCCAAGTCACGAATTGGTCGCACGTGCAAGCTGTACAAGCGGCCATTCTTTTACGCTCAAGCCAAGAAGTGCTCGACCAAGATCTCAGCCAAAGCATTACCTTTTTCCCTGGCTATACCGCTGCAGGCACATATAACGACCGCCACCTGCGACGCGTCTTTCGAACCACCGTCTACCTCCGCAACCGCGAATGAATCGATCCCGACTCGCAAAACAGCAAGGCGTCGCACTGATCACGGTGTTGTTGTTGATCAGTTTATTGAGCCTTATTGGCATCGCGGCTATGCAAATGTCTGCTCTACAAACACGTATTGCGCGCGCGCAACAACAGATGGATTTTGCCCGCAATGTGGCTGATGCCGGACTGCAGGAAGCCGCAACCTATATCGACACCGGGCATGCGAATTACACCGCGGAAAGCAGCCTACCGATTACACCCAGTTATTCAATCGATGGCGAATCTCCCACGCTCGAGATTTCTGCATCGAGCAATGGCATCTATACGCTGAGTAGCGACTACGCCATGAACACTGGGTCCAGCGCCAACTTAAC
>CAZZIQ010000055.1:0-6760 GCA_964654355.1 uncultured Piscirickettsiaceae bacterium | reverse complement strand
ACCGCCCCCAATGTGCCGCGCCTTCTTGCAACCGCTCCGGCAATGCGGGCCCGAGGGCCTGCAATTCAATGCCCATACGCGCAAAGCTGTTTTGCAATCCGCGTCCGGCCGTGAAAACCACCCAGTCATAGCCAGCGCCTCGTAAATACGCAGTCAAAGCCGTAATCAACGAACGCGCACCACCCGCTGAAGCCACTGCAAGATTGCCGACCTCCATGATGCGCTCGCGCCGCACGGGCTCCGCGATGCGTGCCGCTACCACCTCTTCAATGGACTGGTCGAAATACTGTTCGAGAAACATGGGCATCGGACCGCCCGGTGAGAATCCCAACACTGCACGCAACTGATGCGCATTACGTAGCCCTAACAGCTGCGGCAGAAAGTGACGCACCTCTGCACCATGGTGACGCTGAAATACATCCTGCACGAAGGCTTCCAGCTCGGCACGCGCAACGTGCTGATGCTGAAATTCGCGCACCAACTCGATCTCGCAGCCGGGCTCAACCGCATGCAGGGACAACACCGGCAGTGCCGTTGAAGGCGGCTGCCAGTGGGAACGAATGCGCTGCCACAACTGTCTCATGGTGCGCACTGTGCATGCTCCGGCTTAACGCCGGCTTAATGTCGGACAAATCACAAAAACAATGCACACAGGCGCGCTTGCGGGGGGCATAAAAACCCCGCAAGATGACCGGATCACCGGCACCAGACCGGACTTACCCCGACCACCACTGGACTGAACCCATGCTGCATAGTGCTGTGAACCTTCGATACCTACCCCTTGCTGTTCTGATTGGAACACTGCTGATGCTGCAAGGCTGCGGCGAAGAGAAGACCCAGACCAAGAAAGAGCGCAGCGTTCGTATCACGACCACTGCAGCCATAGCCATAAACTACGCTGAATCGACCACCAGCCTCGGACGCATCGAGAGTCGTTTTCCGGCACGCGTAGCAGCAATGATTGCGGGACGGGTTTCAGCAATCCACGCTGAACCTGGTGATCGCGTCAACAGCGGGGACCTGCTTGCTGAGCTTGAACTCACCGACTCCGCACTCGAACGCGAAACCGCTGCAGCAAAGGTGCGCGCATTGGAAGCGAGCCTCATTGACTTGCAACAACGTCTGCAAAACGCATCCGGCGGCTTAGCGGAAGAGCTGCGTAAGCAATTTGCAACCACCGAAGATGAGCTCAACTCGGCCAAGATTCGCAAGCAATTGACCGAAACCCGACAAGCACGCACCCGCATCCTTTCCCCAGTTACAGGCATTGTCGATAGCCGCGAAACCAGCCCCGGCGAATACCTGCGCATCGGCGATCCACTATTCCAGGTCACCGGCACCCAAGAACTTCGCGCACGCTTGCCACTGCCACAAGCCCTTGCCGAACGCCTGCGTCGGGGACAGAAGGTGGAATTGAAAAACTTGGCCGATCCAGAGCGCACACTGGAAACCACCATTACTGAGATTCGCCCACGCGTTGGTGAAGCATCGCGTGCCGTTGAAGTCTTGGTGGAATTTGAAAACCCAGGCAACTGGAAACCCGGCGCCAGCCTCAATGCGCGCATCATTCTCGAAAAGCCTCAATCCGTAGTCGCGGTTCCCGAAGCGGCCGCAGTACTGCGCCCAGCAGGAACCGTGGTCTACCTCATTGAAGGGGATCGCGTTAAGCAACGCGTGATCGAACCCGGTCCGCGCCAAGATGGAATGCTCGTCGTGCGCGCTGGCCTCGCGCTCGGAGAAATCGTCGCTGTGACTGGAGCCGGCTTCCTCAGTGAGAATGCCAAGGTCAGCATACAAAGCACCGGCTCAGATCCAGTCAAAAATTAAGCTGAGCGACACACCATGAATTTGCCAGAAATCGCGATCCGCCAGCATGTACTGGCATGGATGGTGAACGCAGTGATTGTGTTGTTTGGTGTCATTGCCTGGAAAGACATCGCCGTGGATCGCTTCCCGGCCATCGACTTTCCTGTGATCTCGGTCACCACTACCTTGGAAGGCGCTACACCAGAAACGATTGATGCCACCATTACCTCGGTGTTGGAGTCACGTCTAAACAGCGTCACCGGGATTGAACACATCCAATCCTCTTCAGCACCAGGCGTTTCTTCCATCGATCTTGCCTTTCAACTCGACAAAGATTTAGATGCAGCCTTCAGCGAAATCCAAGCCGAAGTCAGCCGCACCCTACGCCGACTCCCCGATGAAGCCGATGCACCGGTGGTACGCAAAAAGCGTGTCGGCGCGAGCCCGGTGCTGTGGATGGCGCTCAAGGGGGATCGCACACTACAGCAGCTGAACCAGTACGCGAACAACGTCATCAAAAAACGCTTGGAATCTGTAGCGGGCGTCGGTGAAGTTCGTATCGGCGGCCGCCGCGCACGCGTCATGCGTATTGACCTTGACCCTGAGCGCATGGCCGCATTCGGCATAACGGCTTCTGATTTAGTGCAAGCATTCGGCCGCGAACATGTGCACTTGCCGGGTGGGTTCTTCACCTCCAAGGGCGCTGAACGCGTAATGCGCCTCGACCTTGAAGCTCATACCGTCGATGAGCTTGCTAGCATGATCGTGGCATGGCGGGATGGCGCACCCGTGCGTGCGCGTGATATCGGTGTTGTCAGTGATTCACTCGAAGACTATCGTTCGGTTGCTTCACATAACGGCGACCCAAGCGTAGGCATTGGCATTGTGAAGACTAGTGAAGCCAATACCGTTGCCGTAGTACAGGCAATCAAACAGCGCGTGGAAGAAGAAGTGCGCCCAACCCTGCCACCCGGCATGCGCATTGAGTATTCCACTGACGCCTCCATCTCTGTGCTCGAGATGATCGCCTCCTTAAAAGAGCATCTCGTAACCGGAACCATCCTCGCCGCGATCGTAGTGTGGTTTTTCCTGCGTAGCTTTGCTGCCACCATCATCGTTGCACTCGCCATCCCGGTTTCACTGCTAGGCGCCGTCAGCGTCCTACAACTTGGAGGCTATTCGCTGAACTCAATCAGCATGCTGGGGTTGCTACTGCTCGTCGGTATCGTGGTCGATGATGCCATCGTAGTACTTGAAAACATCGTCCGTCAGCGTGAAAACGGCGTGGCCGATACGCGAGAAGCAGCCTTGCGTGGCACGCGGCAAGTGGTGTTTGCAGTTACCGCGTCGTCGCTTACTCTGGTTGCAATCTTTGCACCGGTCATCTTCATGGAAGGCATCATCGCGCGCTTCTTTGAATCGATGACGGTTGTCATCACCCTAGGCGTCTTGGTCTCGTTATTTGTTTCACTCACCCTGACGCCGATGATCGCCGCACGCCATCTTGGTACTGTGCATGAACATTGGGCGATCTATGCCTCATTCGAGCGCATCAGCCAATGGCTGGAACGGCAGTATCGCAACATCCTCGACTTTTCATTACGCCGCCGGAGCTTCATTCTCCTACTCGCCGCCGCAACCCTGGTTCCCAGTGCGATCTTCATGCAACTCCTTGGCAAGACCTTCGTCCCAGAAGAAGACGAAGGCCGCTTCAGCCTACGTTTTAAAGCGCCGATTGGCGTCAACATTGAATACACTGAAGAGCGCTTACGCGAAATTGAAGCCGTATTGCGTGCGGTACCAGAGGTTGAAGGCTGGTTCTTAGCCGTCGGCCTCGGCAGCTCCGGACAGGTCAACAGTGGCCGCGGCTCCATTCGCCTCATTGCAAACGAAGACCGTGATCGTCACCAAAAAGAAATTATGGCGGATGTGCGTAAACGCCTCGCCAAGATTGCGGGTGTGCGCGCCTTCCCCAGCGCGCCCTCCGCGATCCCAGGATTGCGCGGGGAAAAACTACAGTTCTCTCTGCGCGGCCTGAACCTACAGAGCGTTGCAGACGAAGCCGAAGCTCTACGCACAGCACTGCAAACCAATCCCGATCTCGGCAACATCGACCTGGATCTGGATGTCGAGTTGCCGCAAATGCGCCTCAGCATCGATCGTGAACGTGCCGCAGAGCTCGGCATCTCTTCGCGTGACGTAGCGGAAACCATCAGCATGCTCATTGGCGGGGAAAACGTTGCTCGCTTTAATGAAGATCCAGGTGATGGCGAGCGCTATGACATTCGCGTCAAATTCAAAACCGACCACCTAGGCGAAGCTGACCCGCTGACCCTCATCTGGCTGCGCAGCAAGAATGGTGAACTGGTCCGTGCAGATAGCGTGGCGCGCTTTGAAAACCGCCTTGCGGCAGACAGTATCGCCCGTCTCGATCTTCAATATGCCGCTAACTTCTTCGCTGATCCAACCATCCCGTTGGGCGAGGCGGTTACGCTCGTAAAGAACGAGGCGCTTGAGATTCTCTCGCCAGGGCATGGCATTACTTTTCTTGGCCAAGCTGAGGAGATGGGGAAAACTGGTAACGCAATGATTTTTGCTTTTGGCCTCGCCTTGGTCTTGGTTTATATGGTACTTGCGAGTCAGTTCAACTCCTTCCGCCAACCCATGTATGTGATGCTGGCACAACCATTAGCAGTCGTTGGTGGTGTTACAGCGCTCTACGTAACCGGACAAACGCTCAATATTTACTCCATGATTGGGTTGATTCTTTTGGTGGGCTTAGTGGCAAAGAATGCCATCCTTCTAATTGACTTCACCAACCAACGTCGCGCAGAAGGCATGGAGATTGATGCTGCATTAAAAGACGCATGTCCGACACGCTTGCGTCCCGTGCTGATGACCTCCATTACCGTGATCTTTGCACTTCTTCCGGCTGCACTGGGCTTGGGCGCTGGCGCAGACACCAACCAACCACTCGCCATCTCGGTCATTGGCGGCATGCTCACCGCCACCGCGCTCACCTTGGTAGTCGTACCCGCGGCCTATTCGTGGATTGAGTCACGCCTGAAATAAACTACGCTGACTCAAGAGAACCCCGCCGATCGCCACGATCCCTTTTTGGTGGACGCCTTGCGCCTTCCTGGCCGTTCCCAGACGACATCCCTGTCGACTGAAGCCACCGAAAATGGGACACGTGACATCCGCTCCGCCAGACCTAGAAAGAAAAACATCGAAATGCCAAACACCTGCCCTCACTTCCGCATATCGATTCATGATCCGCGTAGTCATCGTTTTGAAGTCACGCTCCAGCTACCTGCCAGCGACACAGAAACGCAGCTCTCGCTTCCTGCATGGATTCCCGGCAGCTACCTCATTCGGGATTTCGCTAAACATGTGCATGAACTGCGCTGCGATCATGCAGCACTTCGACAAATCGACAAACACACATGGATACTTTCGCCACATACGGAGAACGCTGAAGTGCGCTATGCCGTGCACGCATTTGATCGCTCTGTACGCACTGCCTACTTGGATCATCTGCGCGGGTTCTTTAATGGGAGTAGCCTGTTCCTCCAGGTCGAGGATGCCAGCGAATATACGATCGAAATCACAGCACCATCCGATCCTGCGTGCGTAAACTGGGTGCTCGCGACCAGCCTGAGCCCCGTCAAAACCGATATGAAGGGTTTTGGCCATTATCAGGCGAATAATTATTTGGATCTGATTGATCATCCAGTCGAACTAGGAACGCTACTGCGTCAATCGTTTACAGCAGCCAATCATCCTCATGAACTGGTTTTGAGTGGCGCCCATCCCGACACCGATTTGGATCGGATCTGTACAGATCTCAGCGCAATCTGTGCTACGGAGATTGATCTGTGGGGCGAACTACCACTACAGCGTCCCTATATCTTTCTGACCGCCCTGACTAAAGAAGGCTACGGCGGTCTTGAGCACACACATTCCTGTGCGTTGTTATTCAAGCGTGATGGTTTACCGCGTATAGGTGAGCCCGAACTTAGTGATGATTACCGCGATTTTCTTGCGCTATGTGCACATGAATACTTCCATCTATGGAATGTGAAACGCCTAAAGCCAGCTGAATTCTCACCGCCCGATCTCAGTCATGAAATCTGGACCCGTCAGCTCTGGCTATTCGAAGGAGTTACGAGCTACTACGATGAGCTGTTATTACTGCGCAGCAAGCGCATTGATGCAACCAGCTATCTTGAAATGCTGGCGCGCGCACTCACGCGTTATCAACGCACTCCGGGCCGCCAGAAACAGGATTTGGAAACATCCAGTCTAGAAGCCTGGACCAAGTTCTATCAGCAAGAAGCGCATAGCCCTAACTACATCGTTAGCTACTATCTGAAAGGCGCCATCGTTGCATGGTTACTGGACCTGCACCTACGCCAGCACAGCAGCGTCACGCTCGATGATGTGCTCCGTGCGGTGTGGAAGCGCTATGGCAATGATGCGCAAGGCTTGCCCGAATGCGCTTGGGAACAAATCGCAGCTGAGGTCTCTGGACTCGACCTCTCTGGCTTCTTTGCGCAGACCATCCGCAGCACAGAGGAGCTCGACCTTGCCAGCGTATTACAAACGTTCGGGATCCAATACCGACTACGCCCCGCCCACAACAGCAAGGATCGCGGCGGACGTCTGAATCAAGCCACAGCAGACAGCCCAAAAAGCTGGATCGGTGCGCGCTGGGCAGATCACAATGGAAAAAGCGTTGCACAGTTTGTCGAACTTGGCGGTCCAGCACAGCGCGCCGGACTCGCCCATGGTGATGAATTGGTTGCGCTCAATCATCAAAAAGCTTCAGCCGATGGATTGGAAGCCGAACTCAAGCGCACCGCGTCGGGTTCCATCCAGCTCAGCGTATTCCGTGAAGATCAGTTACTGCATTTGGATGTGATCACGACCGATCCCCCGCTGGACACTTGGG
>CAZZIQ010000054.1:0-6827 GCA_964654355.1 uncultured Piscirickettsiaceae bacterium | reverse complement strand
TAATCGAGTAGATTGGCGGACTTTTGACTGTAGGGAGCTTCCTCATGGCCCAAGCCGATTTCATTGCCCCATCGATCCTCTCGGCGGACTTTGCCAAGCTCGGTGAAGAGGTGGATAACGTCCTCGCCGCAGGCGCCGATATCGTCCACTTCGATGTCATGGACAACCACTATGTGCCGAACCTGACCATCGGCCCGCTGGTGTGTGAGGCGCTGCGCAAGCATGGCGTAACCGCGCCGATTGATGTGCACCTTATGGTCAAGCCGGTCGATCGCATCATTCCCGATTTCGCCGACGCGGGCGCCAGCTACATCACCTTCCACCCCGAAGCCTCTGAGCATGTTGACCGTACCTTGCAGCTCATTCGCGGCGCCGGTTGTAAGTCCGGTCTGGTGTTCAATCCGGCCACACCGCTCGACTACCTTAAGTATGTTATGGACAAGGTCGATATGGTGTTGCTGATGTCGGTCAATCCGGGTTTTGGCGGTCAGAGCTTTATTCCGGCGACATTGGATAAGTTGCGTGAAGCGCGTGCGCTGATCGATGCATCCGGCTACGACATCCGTCTCGAAATTGATGGTGGCGTGAAGGCCAATAACATTCGTGAAATCAAGGCAGCCGGCGCGGATACCTTTGTTGCGGGTTCCGCGATCTTTGGTGCGGCGCAAGACAGTGACCCACACCGTTACGAATCCATCATCGGCGAGATGCGCGCAGAACTGGCCAAGGCCTAATCCACGCTCGCGAGAAAAGGACTTCTCATGTTGCCGCGCCCAGCTATGGTGTTGATTGATGTGGACGGTACGCTGGTCGATAGCGTGCCAGACTTACATTATTGCGTTGATGAAATGATGCGGGCCTTAGGGTTGCCGGAACGTGGCGAAGCCATGGTACGTACCTGGGTTGGAAACGGCGTTGAGATGCTGGTGAAGCGTGCGCTTGCAAACGACCTCTCCGGTTCCTGTGACGCCGAGTTATTAGCAAAAGCCTTACCCATTTTCGAAGACTTGTATGCTGAGAACACCAGCAAGCGTAGTTGTCTATATGCGGGTGTTACGGAAGGTTTGGATTGGTTGCAGGCGCAAGGCTTGCGTATCGGTTGTGTGACGAATAAAGCATCGCGCTTTACTGAGCCGCTATTACGTGATCTTGGTATTGCTGATCGCTTTGAATTGATTATTGCTGGCGATACCTTGCCGGTGAAAAAGCCGGACCCGGGTCCCTTGCTGCATGGTGCAAAAGTCTTTGGGGTTGAACCCAAAAATGCACTCATGATCGGGGATTCGATTAGTGATGTGAAAGCGGCGCGTGCCGCGGGCTTCCGCATTCTGTGTATGAGCTATGGGTATAACCATGGCGAAGATATCCGGAACTATCATCCAGACGCCGTGATTGATTCGATGGTCGAGTTTCCGCGGGTGATCGATACTCATGCGGTTGCCGCATAGGCGCATCGCGCGTTCGCTCATTCATGAACGCTGCTGAATTCGATACGCTCGCAGCTGCCGGCTACACCCGCATCCCGCTGATGCGGACTGTGCTGGCGGATCTTGATACGCCAGTATCCGCCTATCGCAAGCTTGCTGCAGGCCCATATTCCTATTTGTTTGAGTCCGTTCAGGGCGGTGAGAAATGGGGCCGTTACTCCATTCTGGGATTGCCGGCCCGTTGTGTGATTGAGGTGCGCGGCCATGTGGTGCGCTTCCTGCGAGAAGGTGTTCCGCAGTCGGAAGAACGGGTCGATGACCCTTTGGCATGGATCGAGCAGTACCGACAGCAGCAACGGATTGCGCCGCGTGGGGATGTGCCGGCCTTCATCGGCGGATTGGTGGGGTATTTCGGTTATGACACCGTTCGCTACATTGAGCCGAAGCTCGCGAACGCAATGCCTAAGGAAGACCCGCTTGGTACGCCTGATATTTTGTTGATGGTGTCGGAAGAGGTTTTGGTTTTCGACAATCTCAGTAATCGATTGCACCTTATCGTGTTGGTCGATCCTGCGCTGGTGGATGCTTATGGCGCTGGCATCGCGCGATTGGATGCGCTGGAGGCGCAGCTCAGTGGCGCACTTCCGCAAGCCTCTGTGCATTCGGCACGTGAAGTGATGGAAAGTGACTTTGTCTCGGGGTTTTCCGAGCAAGGCTTCCAAGACGCGGTGGGCAAGATCAAAGAGTACATTGTTGCTGGTGATGTCATGCAGGTGGTGTTAGCGCAACGCATGCAGATTCCCTATCAGGCGCCGCCGCTGGATTTATATCGCGCGTTGCGTAGTTTGAATCCTTCGCCGTATATGTTTTTTTTGGATCTGGGCGATTTCCACGTCGTGGGATCTTCGCCCGAGATCTTGACTCGGGTTGAGGATGGCGTGGTAACCGTGCGCCCGATTGCGGGCACGCGTCGTCGTGGCAAAGACCTTGCGGAAGATCTCGCATTGGAAGCTGAGTTGCTTGCGGATCCAAAAGAGCGCGCTGAACACTTGATGTTGATCGATCTGGGTCGCAATGATGTGGGTCGTGTGGCACAGACTGGGACGGTGCAAGTAACGGAAGAAATGAAAATCGAGCGTTACTCGCATGTGATGCACATCGTGTCGAATGTTGAAGGTCAGCTTAAGCCGGAAATGAGTGCAATGGATGTGTTGCGCGCTACCTTCCCGGCCGGCACGGTGTCGGGAGCACCCAAGATTCGTGCGATGGAAATCATTGATGAATTAGAGCCTGTGAAGCGCGGTGTATATGCCGGTGCAGTCGGCTACCTGTCATGGAATGGCAACCTCGATACCGCCATCGCGATTCGTACGGCAGTGATCAAAGAGGGTGTGTTGTCGATTCAGGCGGGCGCGGGCGTAGTGCATGATTCTGTGCCGCGGCTTGAGTGGAAAGAAACTATGAATAAGGGTCGCGCTGTGTTCCGTGCTGTGGCCATGGCAGAGGCAGGATTGAATGGATAACCCAGCACCAATGACCGAAGTCTCAGTGGAGCAGCCCAACGAAGCTTTCGTTGCGTTGTGGAATGCAGCATTGAGTCATCTTGACCGTTGTGGGCGTGATGGAAATCTCGGCTGGGTGCGTGCAGATTTGGATCCACCGGCATTGGATCATTTGTCGTTCTTGATCGGTAATCAGCTGTTTCATGTGCGCGTGGAAGATGCGCGCGGTCGGGTGAAGGGTCCGGGTTCGCGAGAAGATCTTGCGCGACTGGCCAATGAAACCGGTGGTCATGCCTGTATCCTGCAGATGGAAATGGTCTCATCCAGTTGGCTGCCATTGCGCAGTGGTTGGGGCTTAGCGTCACTCGAAGGCGATCAAGCGATCGTTCCAGAAGATCTGGTGACAGACCATTTCACGGTGATCAGCGAATGGGAGCTCTACGATCTTGCCCTGATCCGCGTTCGTGCAGAGCTCGAGCAACAAGGCGCAGAGGTGTTGTTTTGGGCGCGTTGGGATGCCAGCGCGATTCCGTCTATCTTTTATCAGCTTGGCGATACGGTGGAATGGGCGGTGGTGCGTGCGGTCCGCTTCCCGGAGCAAGATGCCACGCCACCGCAGAATTTTCGCGCCATCCAGCAGCAGCTCGCCGAGCGTGGCTTTCCGACGGGACATTTCATCTCGGTCAGTGTGGCCGATGCGGAAGATCCGCTGGATGAAGATGCCTTAAACAATCACAACTATTTACCGTTGTTGCGGGGGCATCAATTTTTGATGAAGCTCACCCGACCGGTCTTGGCCGACTGAATTTTATCGAGCACAGCCATGCTGTTGATGATCGACAACTACGATTCCTTCACCTTTAACCTGGTGCAGTACCTAGGTGAGTTAGGTGTTGAGGTGGCGGTGCATCGTAATGATCAAATTACGGTGGATGAAATCGCTGCGCTGAAGCCGGAGCGGATTGTTCTCTCACCGGGGCCTTGCACGCCAACGGAGGCGGGGGTGTCTTTGGATGTAGTGAAGACCTTTGCTGGGAAGGTGCCAATTCTCGGTGTGTGCTTGGGGCATCAAACCATCGGTCAAGCCTTTGGTGGGAAGATTGTGCGTGCACGTGAGATCATGCATGGCAAGACCTCACCAGTACATCATCAAGGCCAAGGTGTGTTCCGCGAGTTGCCTAATTCCTTTCAGGCGACGCGCTATCACTCTTTGGTGATCGAAAAGGAGTCACTTCCAGACGTATTGGAAGTGACGGCATGGACGGAAAACCCTGATGGCTCGATGGATGAAATCATGGGCGTGCGCCACCGGGCCTTCGCGATTGAGGGCGTTCAATTTCATCCCGAGTCCATTCTGACCGAGCATGGTCATCATTTGTTACGTAATTTCTTAGAAGCCTAAAACATTGGGCGATGACGCCAATGGAGATGAGGTGGTTATGTCTGAGATGAATCTTCCTCACGCCTTACAGCAGGTGCTTGCGCACGATGACTTAAGTCGTGCGGATATGCAGGCGGTGATGCGTCAGATCATGACGGGTGAAGCAACGCCGGCGCAGATTGGTGGCTTCTTGATTGCATTGCGCATGAAAGGTGAAACCGTTGATGAGATCACAGCGGCAGCAGAGGTGATGCGTGAGCTGGCAACACCTGTGCGATTGGGGGAGCAGGATCATCTAGTGGATACCTGTGGTACCGGTGGCGATGCCAGTGGGACATTCAATATCTCGACCGCTTCCGCATTTGTGATTGCCGCTGCCGGGGGGCGTGTGGCGAAGCACGGTAATCGCTCGGTGTCGTCTAAGTCGGGTAGTGCCGACGTCTTGGAGGCGGCTGGCGTGCGTTTGGATCTGACCGCGGCGCAAGTGGCGCAGTGCGTGGATGAAGTCGGCGTGGGCTTTATGTTTGCGCCGGCGCATCACAGCGCGATGAAGCATGCGATTGGTCCGCGTCGCGAGTTGGGTGTGCGCACCATCTTCAATCTACTGGGTCCGTTGACCAATCCAGCAGGCGCACCGAATCAGGTCTTGGGGGTTTTCTCCAATGAGTGGCTCGTGCCGCTGGCGCATGTCTTAGGCCAGTTGGGGAGTCGCCATGTTTTGGTGGTGCATGGCGAAGATGGTTTGGATGAAATCAGTTTGAGTGGTCCAACTGAAGTTGCTGAACTGAAGAATGGTGAAGTGCATCGCTTTCATGTGCGACCCGGTGACTTTGGGATCAATGAGGCACCATTGGATGCGCTCAAAGTGTCGAATGCGGCCGAGAGTTTGGAAACTATTCGCTGGGTATTGGCCGGCGAATCCGGGCCGGCCTCCGACATTGTGGCGATGAATGCGGGCGCGGCCTTGTATGCCAGTGGCTTGGAGGTGGATCTAGCTGCTGGAGTGGAGCATGCGCGCACGGTGTTAAAGAGTGGCGCAGCCGCGGAAAAGCTCTCTGCCTTGGTGAATCTAAGTCAGTCCTTTGCGTCCGCGGCGGAATAACGCATGAGCGACACGCCGGATATTTTGAAGCGCATTCTTGCGCGCAAGCAGGAAGAGATTGCCGAGCGCTCGACCCGGGTGTCTTTGGATGAGTTGCATGATCAAGCAGCAGGAGCAGATCCTGCGCGTGGCTTTGTTGCGGCCATGGAGCGCAAGATTGCAGCGGGCCAAGCCGCGGTCATTGCCGAAATCAAAAAGGCTTCCCCGAGTAAGGGTGTGTTGCGTGAGGACTTTGATCCGGCTGCGATCGCGCAAAGCTATGCTCGTGGTGGCGCGGCTTGTCTGTCGGTGTTGACCGATCGCGATTTCTTTCAGGGCAGTGAAGCGTATTTGCAGCAGGCGCGAGCAGCATGTGAGCTGCCCGTGATTCGCAAAGAATTCATCATTGATCCCTATCAGGTCGTTGAGGCGCGCGCGCTGGGAGCGGATTGCATCTTGTTGATCGCTGCGGCCTTGAGTGATGCGCAGATGGCGGAGTTAAGTGCGGCGGCAGCTGAGTTGTCTCTTGATGTCTTAATTGAAGTGCACGATGCGGACGAGTTGCATCGCGTACTGCCGCTAGGTTTGAAATTGGTGGGAATCAATAATCGCAATCTACGCACCTTTGAAACCCGATTGGAAACTACGCTGGATTTGTTGGCTGAGATTCCGGCGGATCGCGTCGTTGTGACCGAGAGCGGCATTTTGCAGTCCACAGATGTGGCGCGGATGCGCGCAGCCGATGTGCATGCATTTTTGGTGGGTGAGGCGTTTATGCGCGCCCCCGAGCCTGGCGCGCGTTTGGCGGAATTGTTTGGCTTTGAGTTTCACGCCTGAGGAGATATGGCATGAAAGCGACGGTGAAATGGGTGGATGGGATGATGTTTGCGAGCGAGACCGGCAGTGGTCACGCTGTGATCATGGATGGCGCGCCGGAGATTGGCGGGCGTAATTTGGGCCCACGGCCGATGGAAATGATTTTGATCGGGTTGGGGGGGTGTACTGCAGCCGATGTGATCTTCATTCTGAAAAAGGCACGCCAGCCGATCCAGGATTGCCGGATTGAGGTGGAGGCCGAACGCGCCGAAACCGTGCCCAAGGTGTTCACCAAGATTCATGTGCGATATGTGCTGACTGGCGGCGAAATGGATCCGAAACAGGTCGATCGTGCGGTTAACTTGTCGTCTGAGAAGTATTGTTCGGTGTCCTTGATGTTGGGCAAGGCGGTCGCGATTACGCATGACTGGGTGATTGAGCCGGCGAGCTAATTTCTGCCGCTGGTTGCTTCTCGCACCGCCCGTAAGGTGGCGCATAAATTTCAGGTGGGGGCGGCAACGCTGAAAAGCCCCAGAAACCGGTGAAAAGCGGTTGACACACCTGAGCCGTCCCCGGACAATTCCGCGCCTTGTATCGGAGGGGTTCCCGAGCGGCCAAAG
>CAZZIQ010000053.1:0-6957 GCA_964654355.1 uncultured Piscirickettsiaceae bacterium | reverse complement strand
CCTCACTGCGACTGACGGCCACGGTGATCGGCACCAACAAAGGCTGACGCCGCACGCCCTGCGCATCCATCTGCACCTTTAACCGCTCGTAGGTAATGCGCTCATGCGCCGCATGCATATCGACCAACACGAGTCCGTGTGCATTCTCGGCAAGAATGTAGATGCCCTGCAGTTGCGCCAAGGCGTGCCCCAGCGGCAAGTCATTTTGTGCAGGTGCAGATTCAGCTGCTGATTCGTATGCCGCGCGTGGCTCTTGCACCTGCAGACTTGCGGACACCAAACCCGGCATGCGCACTTGGGTGTTGAGTGGTGGGGTTTGCAGGGAGGATGAAGCGGCCGTGACGGCAGAAGTCGCACCAGACGATGCCGATGACCTTCCCGAGAAGATGGCGGCCGACTCGGACGAACTCGACGCAGGTCGCTGCTCCGCGATGGCGTGATGCAACGCGCTGAAGAGAAAATCATGGATGCGACGCTGCTCGCGAAAACGCACTTCGTGCTTCGCCGGATGCACGTTGACATCGACTGCATCGGCAGGCACTTGCAGAAACAACACAAAGGCAGGATGACGCCCGTGATAGAGCACATCGCGATAAGCCTGACGCACCGCATGCGCGACAACGCGATCACGCACAACCCGACCATTCACAAAAAAGTATTGTTGATCCGCTTGCGCGCGAGCATAGGTCGGCGCCGCGATCCATCCATGCAAAAACAAATCGTCACGCTGGGTATCGAGCGACCACACCGCTTGCGCAAAGGGTGCACCCAACAAACTGCGCAAACGCATTTGCTGCCCTGCTTCATCTTGCACCGCAGACAAATCCCAAACCTCACGCCCATTGTTGGTCAACCGAAACGCCACCTCTGGATGCGACAAGGCAAGCCGACGTAGATGCTCCTCAATGTGCGAGAACTCGGTGCGTTCGGTGCGCAAGAACTTGCGTCGTGCCGGCACGGCATAAAACAAATCCCGAATTTCAATGCGCGTTCCGAGCGGATGTGCGGCCGGTTCCGCACGTGCACCCTCTTCACCGCGCAAACGCCAAGCATGGTCTGCATCCTGCGCACGTGAAGTCATCTCGAGTCGTGAGACCGAGGCAATACTGGGTAAGGCCTCACCACGAAAACCAAGACTTTGCACCTGCATCAAGTCCTGCACCGAAGCGATCTTGCTGGTGGCATGACGCTGCAACGCCAATGCCAAATCTTCGGCATGAATGCCCGCGCCGTTGTCGACCACACGGATGCGTTGCACCCCACCACCTTCAATGTCAACTTCAATCCGGGTCGCACCAGCATCCAAACTATTCTCGACCAGCTCTTTGACCACCGAAGCGGGACGCTCAATCACCTCACCCGCGGCGATCTGATCGGCAAGCTGACTAGAGAGCGGATGAATCCGTTTGAGTGCGTCAGACAAAACGAACTATCCGATGGGGTGCTTCTTAAAGAAGTTTTGAATGCCTTGGGTTAATGCCGCTGCAATCTTTTCTTGATGTGCACGGGTGCGTAGCTTTTGTTCTTCCTCTCGATTGGTAATAAAGCCGGTTTCGACCAAAGCCGATGGGATTGTGGCGGACTTCAATACTGCGAAGCGTGCACGCTGGACTTGTTTCTTGCCATGCAAGCGCGCCACCTTCTCCAGCTCATGCACAAGAAAACCACCTAAGCTCTGATTAGCCACCTTATTGGCGGTGGTTTCCATGTCATACAACACACGATCGAGTTGACTGTCACGCTCGCGATTCACGCCACCAATTGCATCTGCTCGATTTTCGTGCTCTGCCATCCAGCGCGCAAAGGAAGAACTCGACTTACCTTTCTCAGAAAGAATGAAGACTGAGGCGCCGCGTGCTTTGGAATTGGTAAAGGCATCGGCATGCACAGAAACAAATAGATCTGCATTCAGCTGGCGCGCTTTGCGCATGCGCCCACCGAGAGAAATGTAATAGTCGCCACTACGAATCAAGCGCGCCTCATAACCCGGCAAGGCATTCATCCGCTTGGCGACGCGCTTGGCAATCGACAACACGATGTCTTTCTCTCGTGTCTTCTTCGCACCAATCGCACCCGGATCTTCACCACCATGACCCGCATCAATCGCAACTCGAATCGTGCGCTTTTTGCTCGGTGTCGATTTCGGCGCAGGCTCTTCTTGCTCAGCCGCCTTGCCGTACAAATCCAACACCAAACGATGACCAAACTCCCCTTCTGGGATCAACAGAAAGGCTTCCGGGCGCACCTCAGATTCCAACTTCAGGGTGAGCGCCAGACCTTGCGTACTGGTTTTGCCATGAACGCTGCGCAGGCGCGGATCTTCCGGCAACTCCGCATCCAAGGCCAAAAAGCTATCGGCATTCGGTAAAAACAGGGTCAGCGCGCGCGCCGCTTGATCAATCCGGTATTCGACCGGGCCCGAAAGATCCAACACCAAACGCGTGTGATCGGGTGCGGGCCACAAACGCAAGCCAAACACCAAGGTATCGGCGGCACGTGCAGGCTTGGATAACAGTGCCGCAAACGGAAGCAATCCACAGGCTTGCAAAAACTGACGCCGCTTCATGCGTCTTGCTCCCATGCCGCACGAATCTTCGCAATCCAATCCGCCCGCCCGGACAACAGCACATCACGCGCCTCATGGGTAATTGCGAAACGCAGATTGAGATCCGGCACTGGCAAAGCACCCGCACCTTTCTCCGGCCATTCAATCAAGACCAGACTGTCATCGAGGTAATCACGAAAGCCCATGTCTTCCAGCTCTTCCGGACTGCACAGGCGGTACAAATCGAAATGCGCGACGCGCGCGACAGGGACATCGCTAAGCGGATAGGTTTCCACCAAGGTGTAGGTTGGACTGCGCACCGTGCCGACATGACCGAGCGCATGCAACAAGCCGCGCGTCAGCGTGGTCTTACCCGCACCGAGATTGCCTTCCAGAAAGATGAGCCCCGCTTTCGCAGCCGCGTTCTCGATCGCCGCAAGGCCAATCGCCGCACCGAGACGTTCCGTCGCTGCCGCATCCGCCAGATGCAGCGCAAGCTCGGCTGTGGCGCGCGCGCCGTGGGAATTTTCCGCGTCCTGCGGGTTGATCATGCGAGAATCCAAACCTTCCTTGAAAGCCGAACATTGTCTTGACCCAGCCCGCAGATCACAAGCCGAGCCCAAACGCACTGCCTACACTGGCGGATTTGCGGCGCTGGGCGCAGGAATTGGGCTTTTCCGATTGCAGCATCGCCAGCCCTGAGCTGGGCATTCATGCCGAGCGCTTAGAGGCGTGGCTGCAAGCCGGTCATCATGGCGAAATGGGCTTCATGCAGCGCTATGGCGCCGATCGCAGCCAGCCTGCCGCCATTGTCCCAGGCACCAAAAGCATTCTGGTCGTGCGCATGGACTATGCCCCGCCCGCGCTCGCTAGCGCCGAAGCCACCCTCGAAGACCCTGCCCGCGCGTATGTGAGTCGCTATGCGCTCGGACGCGACTATCACAAGGTGTTGCGCAAACGCCTACAACAACTCGCCGACCGCATCCAAGCCTCGATCGGTCGTTTCGGTCATCGCGTCTTCGTCGACAGCGGCCCGGTAATGGAAAAAGCGCTGGCAGCCGAATCCGGTTTGGGTTGGATTGGGAAACACACCAACCTCATCGAGCGCGAGACCGGCTCATGGTTTTTCTTGGGCGTTCTGCTCACCGACCTCGAACTCAGCCCGACTGAAACACAAGATGATCACTGCGGCACCTGCACACGCTGCATCGATGTCTGCCCAACACAAGCCATCATTGCGCCCTATCAGTTGGACGCACGGCGCTGCATCTCCTACCTCACCATCGAACTGCATGGCGCAATCCCAGAAGCCTTCCGCAAACCCATCGGCAACCGTGTGTATGGCTGTGATGACTGCCAACTGGTCTGCCCGTGGAATCGGTTTACCCAATACACACGTGAGGCAGACTTCTTACCGCGTCACAACCTCGATCAAGCAAGTTTGTTAGAACTGTTCGCTTGGGATGAGGCCGAGTTTCTGCGCAAGAGCGAAGGCTCAGCGCTGCGCCGCCTCGGCTATGTGCGTTGGATGCGCAATCTCGCAGTGGCCTTGGGCAATGCCGAATACGATGCGACGATTGTCGAAGCCCTGCGTGCGCGCCGCGGTCGAATTGACCCTCTCGTGGACGAACACATTGACTGGGCGCTCGCGCAACAAACCCTGACGCGCAGCGCCATTCAAAACACGATTTAAAAAATGGGATTAGGTCTTTTCTGCGAGACGAAAAATTTCGTCAAACAACGCGTCTTTTTTATGCCGCTCTCGGCTTTTTAATTCACTGCGACATTCATCAAGAAATGCGCGCAATTCTTCAATTGGCCAAGCGCGAAAGACATCTTCCCAAGGATCTTTTAAAGGATCTTTTGCAAAAGGATCGTTTGAATATTCCATGCCGTTCTGGTCAAAACCCAAGCGAGTTAAACCCAAAGATTGTCCGTTCGGACACGGGAATCCTACCAAAGTTCATGCGCATGGGCATTGTCAGCACCTAGCCAGTCCGTAAAATGCGCGTTCGGCGAATTCAGCGCCGAAATTCGGAGAGGTGCCGGAGCGGCTGAACGGGACGGTCTCGAAAACCGTTGTGGGGGTAACTCCACCGAGGGTTCAAATCCCTCCCTCTCCGCCACTTAGGCCCTCAGCAAGGGCTTTACGATCAAGCGCCCCTCTTTCAAGAAAACGTTGATATGGGCGCAAAGCCCCCATGTGGTACTGAACTTTAAGCGTCTTTCCATCTGCAAAGTGAAAAGTAGATAAATAAATAATCCGCTTGGTTCTGCCCCAGACAATGGATATTGCAAGCGCTAGAACGACACCGATCACCCCGAACTCATTACCCAATAGCCACGAAGAGCCAAGGCCCAAAAGCGCGCCCCAGATCACCCAGGAAATAAGAAATGTTTTTACCGAGAAGAATGGCTCGGTTGAAGTAGTGGATTCAAGATCGAGCACATCTGATGCTGGGTAGGATACTGAAGTCTTACCAATGATTTTTAGAGTGCTCATGTCCTTGGACAGACCAAGAGAACAATCTGTTCCAAAAGATCCTCCGATCACTTTGATCATCATTACTCCCTTTCATACCACAACGTGACACTAAGACATCCAATAAGACTATCAAAGAGTTGGCCTGAAAATAAATAAAAAAGGCTCCTCAACTGAGGAGCCTTTTTGTTTGGAGGCTGGGGTCGGAATCGAACCGGCGTCCACGGCTTTGCAGGCCGCTGCATAACCACTCTGCCACCCAGCCAAACTCGGATAACAAAAGAGCCTGTGGGTACAGGCTCTTCGATTTCAAACTGGAGCGGGAAACGAGACTCGAACTCGCGACCCCAACCTTGGCAAGGTTGTGCTCTACCAACTGAGCTATTCCCGCGTAGGGCTCGCCATTCTAGCGGCGGACCCGGGCATGTCAATAAGCCGGACAGGGCTTTTCGGACGATTAGGGGTTTTCGCTGGCGCGCAGGCTCGGCCACGCCGCACGCAGATAGACCACCATCGACCACAAGGTCAATGCGGCGGCTACATACAACAGCACTACGCCCACCAAATGCGTGGGGAATTCAGCAATTGGGTCGCGCACAAGCAGCAGGGTAATCGCGATCATTTGCAAGGTTGTTTTGACCTTGCCCACCATCGACACCGCAACCGTCGCGCGCTTACCAATCTCCGCCATCCACTCGCGCAATGCAGAGACCATCAGCTCTCGACCAACAATCACCGCAGCTGGAATCGCAAGCCACGCACCGGAGGGCTGCACACGCGCCTGGCTCTCGCCTACGATCAACACCAAGACCACCGCGACCATGAGCTTATCGGCAACGGGATCAAGGAACGCACCGAAGTCAGAAGTCTGCTGCCACTTGCGCGCAAGGTATCCATCCAACCAATCCGTCAGTGCAGCCAAGACAAAGATCCCCGCCGCAATCCAACGCGCGCTCGCTAACGGCAAGTAAAAGAACACGCCGAGCACCGGAATCAGCGCGATGCGCATCAAAGTGAGCTGAGTAGGAATGGTCATCATGCGTGCACTGTAGGGGCTTGTCTGCGTACTGCCAAGCGGCCCGCGACTATCCGGCATGAAAGTGGTCATAAATCTTTTGTGCCAACGCACGACTGATGCCGGGCACGCGCGCCAGATCCTCTACCCCGGCACGACGAATTTCTTGCAGACCACCGAACTGTTGATACAACTGCTGGCGGCGCTTGGCACCAATGCCAGGAATTTCTTCCAATGCAGATTCACGCCGCGCTTTTTCACGCCGCCCACGATGGCCCGTTATCGCAAATCGATGCGCTTCATCCCGCACCTGCAAGATCAGATTCAACGCTGCGGTGTGGCCGAGATTTTGCAAGGGTGGCGCACCCACACGATGCAAGGTCTCTAGCCCGGCCTTACGCCCCTCGCCCTTGGCGACACCAATGAGCATCACACCCTGCACCCCCAACTCATCGAGCACCTCGACCGCTTGCTTGAGTTGACCCGGACCACCATCAATCAACAACAAGTCGGGCAGCTTGCCTTCGCCAGCGACAATCTTCTGGTAACGCCGCGTCAGTGCTTCGCGCATTGCGCCATAGTCATCGCCCGGCTTGGTATCGCGCAGGTTGAAGCGCCGATAATCCGCGCGCAACGATTCACCTTGCACAAACACCACGCATGACGCCACCGGCGCTTCGCCGCGGGTGTGGCTGATGTCAAAGCATTCAATCCGTTCTGGCGCAACATCCATGCCGAGCAGATCTTGCAAGGCTTCCAGTCGTGCCATCACCCCGCCCCGGGTCGCCAAGCGTTGCTGCAAGGCAAGTCGCGCATTCTCCAAAGCCATATCACGCCAGCGTGCACGATCGCCACGCACCTGATCACGAATCTTGACCTGTCGTCCCGCTTGTTCGGTCAACGCCACTTCCAACA
>CAZZIQ010000052.1:0-7040 GCA_964654355.1 uncultured Piscirickettsiaceae bacterium | reverse complement strand
CGATTTTGTTATCCTGTCGGCCCATCATAACGATGGAGGAGAACGGGTGACGCAGAATTCACACCGGAACTCAGATAACCAATTCGAAGAAGCGCCGCTGACGCCAATTGGTTCGACCCTGACACAAGATGTTTTCAAGGCTGCGGCCATACTTGGCTTGGCCATTGCCGCAGTGACTTTCTTTGCTACGCGCAACGAAAACCCAGAGCGGCTTTCTCCTCTTTCTTACAAGCCTCCTGCGCTGACCACGACGCAGATCTCTGCTGCGGATGTGTCTACGTCTGAGTCTAATGCCGATGTTTCGATCGCTACAGCCGAATCGGTTGCCCATGAACCGGCCGCCGCCGCGGCTGACGCACTGGATTCAACGGCTGCTGAAGTACGTGCTGTGGCGACTGCCGATCGCGCGTCTCATCCGCTTGAGCCGCCCGCACAAATCTCTACCGAGGTGGTGGCGACGGCATCGGTTCCGGAAGCAGGCCAAGCAAATTCGAGTGAATCTCTTGTAATCGCGCCATCTTGGAATGTGCAGCGTGTGGGCATGGGACGGGCACAGGCCTATCGTCCACCAGTGATCGCGCCTGCGATTGAGTTGCCACCGATGCCCCAGCGCGAGACGCGTTTGCCGCGGCTGCCGCGCAGTCTGGCTGCTGATTGACGCGCCAAATTTCCCGAGTTTTTCAATAGGTATATTGCTATTTGCTGAATTATTAATAATAAAAACAAGGGGTTGACCGAAAGCAGTTACTTACCTAGGATGACGGCACGTTGTGAAACGCTTGCAACGAAAAACAATAAAAAGCACACAAATAACAAAACCCACCGAGGAGATTACGCGGCCATCTGGCCGCGTTTTTATTTTATGATTACGCCTGAGCGCCGGTTGTGATGACTGGCGCATTTTGTTTGCAGCACAGGCCACGCTCATGACCGCGCCTCGCATTCGCGAGATTCCGTACAACTACACCTCGTTTTCTGACCGCGAGATCGTGATGCGCTTCCTCGGCGAGGAGGCGTGGACGCTGCTGGACGGCTTGCGTGGGCAACGACGTACAGGGCGTTCGGCGCGGATGTTGTTTGAGGTCTTAGGCGACCTTTGGGTCATCGCACGCAATCCGTTCATCCAAGATGACTTGCTGGAGAATCGCAAGCGTGGTCAATCCTTGGTGCATGCCTTGCACCATCGTTTGGATCAAATCGCAGCGCGTGCTGATGGCAATGATGCAGCATTGAAGTTGTTGCAGCGCGCACGCGCGGCGGTGCAGTCGTTTGAAGGGGAGATGCAAGCCGGTGCGCAGGCACGCAAGCGTGCCCTGCGCAAGCTCAGTCGCGTCACTCGTAAAGACAACATTCGTTTCGACGGTCTGGCGCGGGTGTCACATGTCACTGATGCATCGGACTGGCGCGTTGAATATCCCTTTGTCGTCATCAATCCTGATACCGAAGAAGAAGTACAGGCGGTCGTAGCGGTTTGTATCGAGCTTGGCCTGAGCATCATTCCTCGTGGCGGCGGAACCGGTTATACCGGTGGTGCCGTACCGCTGACACCGCAAAGTGCAGTGATCAATACGGAGAAGCTGGAAAATCTCAGTGAGATCCGTAAGGAAACGGTGCAAGGTGTTGCGCATCAAGTGCCGGTGATTCGTGCCGGTGCGGGTGTAGTGACGCGTCGGGTCTCTGAGGTCGCTGAAGCGGCAGGCTTGGTGTTTGCCGTTGATCCCACGTCGCAAGATGCCTCTACCATTGGTGGCAATGTCGCCATGAATGCCGGTGGCAAGAAAGCCGTGTTGTGGGGAACAACGCTGGACAACTTGGTGCGCTGGCGCATGGTGACGCCAGATGCGGATTGGATCGAGGTGGAGCGTCTCGATCACAACCTTGGCAAGATTCATGACGTGCCCTATGCGCGCTTCTCAGTGACGCGCTTTGCGGCGGATGGAAAAACTACCCAGGGTCCAGTCAAAGAGCTCACTTTGCGCGCAGAAGAGTTGCGTCAGCCTGGGCTTGGCAAAGACGTCACCAATAAATTCCTAGGTAGCTTGCCGGGCGTACAAAAAGAAGGCTGTGATGGCTTGATCACTTCAGCTGACTTTGTTCTGCATCGAATGCCCAGTTATACCCGTACGGTCTGCCTTGAGTTCTTTGATCCGGATTTGCATCGTGCTGTCCCGGCAATTGTCGAAACCATCAACCTGATTGAAGCAGCGTCGGGCGTGCAGCTCGCTGGTCTCGAACATCTCGATGCGCGGTATGTGAAAGCGGTGGGTTATTCCACCAAGGCGCCGCGCGCCGAGTTGCCGCGTATGGTGTTGATTGCAGACATTACCGGTGATGACGAAGATGCTGTGGCACAGGCCAGTAGTGCAGTTGTTCGCGCCGCTGCAGTGCGCGATGCGGAAGGCTTTATTGCGGTCAGTCCCGAGGCGCGGCGCAGTTTCTGGGCGGATCGCGCACGTACTGCGGCGATTGCAGCGCACACCAACGCGTTCAAAATCAATGAAGACGTGGTGATCCCATTGCCACGACTTGCTGATTACGCCGATGGCATTGAGCGCATCAACATCGAGCAATCCATTCGTAACAAGCTGATGATCGTGGATGCGGTCTTGGGTTACCTCGAAGGGGATTTACCGGAGCGCAGTCGCGATCCCGAAATTCTTGATAGCGATGAAGCAGGCGGGATCCTTGCCGCCAAGAAAACTGCGGCGCGTGAGTTGTTAGAGGTGGTGGCACACCGCTGGCGCAGCCTGCTCGAACGTATGGACCTGCCCGCACATGAACATGCAGAAGCGTTTCCGCAGGGCTTTGATCTGACGGCGGTTGACTTACAAGGCGAAGTGCCGAGCTTGTTTCGTTTGTTGCAGCGTCAGCAGCTACGTGTCTCGTGGCGCAAGGAAGTTGAGCGCCCGTTGAAAGAAATTTTTACTGGCACGGCTTTTGTGGGTGTGCGTGAGCGCATCGACAAGATTCATGCGCAGATTCGGGCAAGTCGCTTGTTTGTTGCAACGCATATGCATGCGGGTGATGGCAACGTGCACACCAACATCCCGGTGCATTCGAATGACTATGCGATGCTGCAAGAAGCGGATCGCGTGGTAGAGCGCATCATGCAATTGGCAACCCAGCTTGGAGGCGTGATCTCGGGTGAGCATGGGATCGGTTTGACCAAGATGCAGTTCTTGGGTGGGCGTGCCATTGATGAATTTAAACAGTACAAAGACGAGGTTGATCCGAAGGGTCGTTTTAATGCTGGAAAGCTTTTGGCCGGATCGGGGTTGGCTCGTGCTTATACGCCGTCGCTGCGTTTGCTTGAGCAAGAGGCTTTGATTCTTGAGGCAACCGAGCTGGGCAAGATCAATGAAGAAATCAAGGATTGTTTGCGTTGCGGGAAGTGCAAACCGGTTTGTACCACCCACGTACCGCGCGCCAATCTGTTGTATTCGCCGCGTAATAAGATTCTTGCTACGGGTTTGATTCTGGAAGCCTTCCTTTATGAGGAGCAGACCCGTCGCGGTATTTCAACGCGTCACTTTGATGAGCTCAATGATGTTGCGGATCACTGTACGGTGTGCCACCGCTGCGCCAATCCATGCCCGGTAAACATCGACTTTGGTGATGTTTCGATTCATATGCGCGCATGGTTGAAGCAGCGACGGCAACGTCGTAACAGCCCCGGCACTTGGCTAGCGATGCAGTTCTTGAATGTTACTGACCCTCGCAGTATTCGTTGGATGCGGACTGCGATGGTGGGGTGGGGCTATCGCGCACAACGTGTGGCGCATCAATGGACGCGGGGCCTATTGCAGCGTCTGCGTCCTGCGATTCCTGCGGCAACGACGGGTAAGACGGCGATCACGCAACAGGTCGTACATTTCCTTGAGCGCCCCTTGCCCAAGCCAGAGCGTTCGCCGACGCCGCGTGCCTTGTTGGGTCTTGAAGATGCGCGCTTTGTGCCGATCCTGCGGGACCCGCAGTTGAGTGAGAGTGACAGCGAGGCTGTGTTCTATTTTCCGGGCTGTGGCTCCGAGCGTCTGTATGGTGAGGTGGGTCTGGCTACGCTGGCGATGTTGTACGATGCCGGTGTGCAAACGGTCTTGCCGCCAGGTTACCTCTGCTGTGGCTATCCGCAGACCTCATCCGGTGATACGGCACGTGGCAGTCGCATTTCGATGGAGAATCGTGTGTTGTTCCATCGTGTTGCCAACACGCTCAACTACCTCGATATCCATACGGTGATTGTGTCGTGTGGTACGTGTATGGACCAGTTATTGCAATATGACTTCCAATCCATCTTCCCAGGTTGTCGCCTGCTCGATATTCATGAGTTCCTTCATGAGCGTGGTGTGCAGGTAGATGGGGTGAACGGAACCAAGTACCTCTATCACGATCCGTGTCATACCCCGATGAAGACGCATGCGCCACTGACGGTCGCCAGTCAGTTGATGGGGCAGTCTGTCAGTCTGGCCGATCGTTGTTGTGGTGAGTCCGGTACCTTTGCAGTGGCGCGTCCGGATATCGCGGCGCAGGTGAAATTTCGCAAAGAAGAAGAGCTACAAACGAATCTGCGTGGTTTGATCGGAAAAGAGCGCGCAGCCGAGAATGAGGTGAAGTTGCTGACTTCGTGCCCGTCTTGCTTGCAAGGCCTGTCGCGCTATGAGCAGGGCACTGGGCTGCAGGCGGAATACATCGTTGTCGAGTTGGCTCGGCAGAAGCTCGGCGCAGACTGGGGTCAACGCTTTACTCAGCGTGTACAGCGCGGCGGCATTGAACGCGTTTTGCTCTAAGCGTCGACGTATTGTCTGAGCCTAAGACGGCTTGGTTTCGTCGTCTTCCTTAAAACTTTCAGGACGGAAGATGGACGCGCGGGTGTCACCCTTTTCACGTGGTGCATAGTCGCGTGCGGCATCGGTTTCTTTGAAGCTTTCTGGGTCGAAGATGGACGCGCGGGTATCACCCTTTTCACGCGGCGCATAGTCCATCGCTGGTGCTGCGCCGGTCTGATCCGGGCGTTGCGTCTTGGGAAAGCTGGGGCGTTGTTCTTGATTGAAAATCACACGACCTTGCTCATCAAAACGACGGTCGTAGACGAGTTTTTGGGTGCCATCCGAGAGATGGTCATATACCGCGCGGTAGCTCTCCGTCATACGGTCCACCAGTTCTGAGGTACGACTGAAGTGACGGCCAACATCTTGGCGGTAGGCCTCAAACGCGGCGCGCAAATTGTCCAGTTCGTCTTGTAGTTCTTTCTCTTTATCGCGATTGCAGCCGCGCATCAAATACACCGCACCGCCACCGAGAAGGAAAGCGATCACTGCAATCAGTAATAACGAAGTCACGGATTCCATCTCCATCAAACCGCCAATGTTTCAACACCATTCTCGGTGCCAAGTAGTAAGACATCTGCCGGGCGAGCTGCGAACAAGCCATTGGTAACCACGCCGACAATGCTGTTTAGCAGGTTCTCGGTTTTTACCGGCTCCATAATTTGTAGGCCGTGTACATCGAGAATGATATTGCCGTTGTCGGTTCTGAAACCTTCGCGCAGCACCGGATTGCCGCCGAGTTGCTTCACAATTTGACGTGCCACATAGCTGCGCGCCATCGGGATGACTTCCACCGGCAGTGGAAACTTGCCTAGGACATCGACCTTCTTGCTGCCATCGGCGATGCAAATGAATTTATCTGCAACTGCGGCGACGATTTTTTCACGTGTGAGCGCGCCGCCGCCGCCCTTGATCAGGTGCAGGTGACGGTTGCTCTCATCAGCACCATCGACATAGATTGACATGCGATCGACGCTGTTGAGATCCAGAACTTGAATGCCATGGCCACGCAGGCGTTCTGCGGTGGCTTCTGAGCTAGCGACTGCGCCTTCGATCTGGCCTTTGATTTTGCCCAGCTCATCAATAAAGAAATTGGCCGTAGAGCCTGTTCCGACCCCAATAATTTCGCCCGGTACTACATATTCAATTGCGGCGCGGGCTACAGCCTGTTTGAGTTCGTCTTGCGTCATGCGTACATCTCGTCACTGCGGCCGGAGCAGAAGCGTGGCCGGGTTGGTTCTGTTGGATCTTGAACGACCGATTATAGCCAGCTCGTGGGGGAATGCTGAGCGGCGCCGCGAATTTAGCTGGGTCAGACTACTGACAGGGCTCGGGGGCTTTGCTACCGTGCGCGGATGTCTACGCAAAACGTTGTGAAATCCTCGGCTTCTCGTGCTCGCAAGGCGGCTGGCGGCGCCATCAAGGTCCCGTCGCAGATGATCGAGCAGATCCTCAAGGCGCGCGTGTACGACGTGGCGCAGGAATCACCGCTTGAGCCTGCGCCGCGTTTGAGTCAGCGCTTGGGTTGTCCGGTGCTGCTCAAGCGTGAAGACTTGCAGCAGGTCTTTTCTTTCAAGTTGCGAGGTGCCTACAACAAGATTGTGAACCTCTCTGCGGAGGAGTTGGCGCGAGGTGTGATTGCCGCCTCGGCCGGTAACCATGCCCAAGGTGTGGCGCTCGCGGCCCAGAGACTTGGCATCAAGGCAGTGATTGTGATGCCGCGCACCACTCCGGCGATCAAGATCGAAGCGGTGCGTGCGCGCGGCGTGCGGGCCGTGTTGCATGGCGACGCCTATGACGATGCATTGACCCATGCCTTAGGGCTGGCGGAAGAAAAGGGCTACACCTTTATTCATCCCTACGATGATCCGCTGGTGATCGCGGGGCAGGGCACGGTGGCGATGGAAATGACGCGCCAACACAATGCGCCACTGCATGCGGTGTTTGTGCCGGTGGGTGGTGGCGGTTTGATTGCGGGCATGGCGGCGTGGTTTAAGTTCTTGCATCCCGAGGTCAAGATCATTGGCGTCGAGCCGGATGATGCGCCGACCTTGCATGCGGCGATGGCGGCGGATCGCCGGGTCAAACTCGATCAAGTCGGCCTGTTCGTCGATGGCGTTGCCGTGCGTCAGATCGGTAAAGAAACCTTTAAGCTCGCGCGCGACTTGGTCGATGAAGTGGTGTTGGTCTCGGTTGATGAGATCTGTGCCGCAGTGA
>CAZZIQ010000051.1:0-7117 GCA_964654355.1 uncultured Piscirickettsiaceae bacterium | reverse complement strand
TCTTGCAGTTTCAGGGTTTCCAGCGCCGGCACGGTTTCAATCTGCTCCGCCAACCATAGCTTCGTCGCTGGAATCGATGCGAAATACAGCGCAAGCAGCCCCAACCAGGCCAACACGCGCAAGCGGCGGAACATCAGGCCGAACAAAACCCAGAGCAGCGGCCCGAGTGGGGGCAGAATCAACGACTCAAGGATGCGTGTAACCAGCACGGACATGAAGATCCTTCAATAACGTCTTTAAAAATAGGCTGTTGGCGTCGATGCAGGCGCGCTCGAGCAGGGCATCGCATTGCCGAAATCAAGCCGCGCATTATAATCACCGGCCCAGACAAGCGCGCACAGCGCATTTTGCTTGTTGTGCTGCCCAACAATCCTTAAACTGGTGCAGTTTCTCAAATTTGTACAGGTTTTGGAGATCGCGATGCGTCGTTCCACTTGGGCATTGGCCCTCAGTTTCGCTACTGCACTGAGCATGAGCCCCATCATGGCCAGCGAAGCCGACTACGTGAATCCGGATCCACTGGAAGGGTTCAATCGCGCCATGTACACCTTCAACGACACCTTGGATGGCGTACTGCTCAAGCCGCTCGCTACGGCCTATCAGACCCTGCCCGATCCCATCGAAAAAGGTGTAGGCAACTTTTTTAGCAATCTCGGCGATCCGCTCAACGCGCTGAACAATTTATTGCAAGGCAAATTTGATGTTGCCGTGAATGATCTGATGCGGTTTGTCATCAACACCACCATCGGGATCGGCGGCATCTTCGATGTGGCCAGCGAAGCGCAAATGGCGAAGAGTGACGAAGACTTCGGGCAAACCCTCGCAGTATGGGGCGTGGACAGTGGTCCATATTTGGTGCTGCCGTTCTTTGGTCCAAGCACCATTCGTGATGCGGCCGGTCTCGGTGTCGACAAGCTGGTCTTTGCTGAACAAGAAGTGGGTAACACGCAGATCTTTGACCTCGTGCAGGAAGTCGATAGCTCAGATGACCGCATGTGGATTCGCGCCACCGATGTGGTCGATACCCGTGCGCAGTTGTTCGATACCGAAAAGGTGTTGGACAGCGCCGCATTGGATGAATACACCTTTGTCCGCGACTCTTGGTTGCAGCGCCGCGAGAATCAGGTCTATGACGGCAACCCACCGCTGGCGCCACCTCCCGATTTCTTGCGCATCAGCGACTGATCTAAAAACGCCAGCCATGCTGGCGTTTTTATTTTCCAATACAAAACTCGGAGAAGATCCGGCCCAGCAAATCATCCGACGTAACGACGCCGGTGATCTCGCCGAGTGCATCTTGTGCACTCCGTAAATCCTGTGCAAACAACTCGCCGGCACGCTCCTGCAGACGCGCCCGCGCATCTTCGAGCGCACAACGCGCACGCAACAATGCATCGATATGCCGACGGCGTGCCGAAAAACCACTGGCATCGGTGCTTTGTAGTCCAGCCAGGTCACGTAAGTGCGCACGTAACAAATCCAGTCCCGCACCCGTTTGTGCCGAAAGCTGCAATTCTTGCTTCGTACCTTCCTCAATCCAACCCGCTTGGCCGTCCGTCAAATCAATCTTATTGCGTAAATAACTGCGCGGCACTTGTGGCAACGCCTGCAAAATCGACTCCACCTCCGCCGCGCCAGCTGCGTTTGCTAGGTTCGTCGCATCCGCAATGACGAGGATGCGCTCGGCGCGCTCCATCTCAACGCGTGCACGCCGGATCCCTTCTTGTTCAACCGGGTCTGCACTCTGACGCAAACCTGCAGTGTCGATGACATGCAAGGGCATGCCATCGATCAAAATCGTTTCACGCAAGACGTCACGCGTCGTTCCCGCAATTGGCGTGACGATCGCGCGCTCGGTTTGTGCTAACGCGTTTAGAACACTCGATTTACCAACATTAGGAGGGCCCGCCAGAACCACCGTAAACCCATCACGAAGTCGTGCGCCCTCGCGCGCTTGTGCAATCACCTGTTCCAGCGCCTGCACAATCGGCGTGAAGCGTTCACTCAACGCCGCCTCATCGAAGAAGTCGATTTCTTCTTCAGGAAAATCGAGGGTGGCCTCTACCTGAATGCGTAAACGCGTAAGCTGTTCAACCAAAGTATGAATGCGCGAAGAGAACTCGCCTTGCAAAGAATGCAACGCAGCACGAGCCGCTTGTTCCGATCCGCTTTCGATCAGATCTGCGATGGCTTCTGCTTGCACCAAGTCAAGCTTGCCCTCGAGATAGGCGCGCTCGGAAAACTCGCCCGGACGCGCTAAGCGCGCCCCTTGTAGCAACACCGCAGCAAGCAGGCGATCGAGCACGATCGGGCCGCCATGACCTTGCAGTTCAAGCACGTCTTCACCGGTAAACGAATGCGGTGCAGGAAACCACAGCGCCAGACCCTCATCGAGGACTTCACCGTTCGCATCTTTGAATGAAGTAAGACGGGCGACACGCGCTTGTGGCACGGTGCCGAGAATGGATTCCGCAATGGCCGCCGAGTGTGGCCCGGATACACGCACGATGCCCACGCCGCCAACACCACGCGCAGTGGCGATGGCGGCGATGGTGTCGCGCATGCTTAGCCCGCGATGCGCTTGGTGATCACCCATTGCTGCGTAATTGACAGCAGGTTGTTGACCAACCAGTACAGCACGAGACCGGAAGGGAAGAAGGCAAAAAAGACCGTAAACACCAACGGCAAAATCATCATCAGCTTCTGCTGAATGGGATCCAGCGGCGCCGGATTCAGGCGTTGCTGCACCACCATAGTGATGCCCATGAGGATCGGTAGAACAAAATACGGATCGAGCGTGGACAAGTCATTGATCCAACCAAAGAACGGCGCATGACGCAACTCAACGCTTTCCAATAATGCCCAGTAGAGCGCGATGAAGACCGGGATCTGCACCAAGATCGGTAGGCAACCGCTCATCGGGTTTACCTTCTCTTCACGATACATCTTCATCATCGCTTCATTGAGCTTCTGCCGATCATCGCCGTAACGTTCTTTCAGCGTCTGTAAGCGCGGGCCCAGCTTACGCATCTGCGCCATGGAGCGGTAGCTGGTTTCGGACAACTTGTAGAACACCAACTTGATCAGGATCGTGAGCAGGATGATGGCCAAGCCCCAGTTACCCATGAAGCTGTGCAGTTGCTTAAGCAACCAATGCAGAGGCTCCGCAATAAACCAGAGATAGCCAAAATCAACCGTGCGCTCGAGACCCGGTGCAGCGTCGATCAGACGCTCCTGAATCTTGGGCCCCAAAAAGAACTCCGTATGCAGCGCGCCGCTCTGTCCGGCCGCAATGCGCTGACTGTCGCCGGCCACCCCAATCACATAACGTCCCGGTGCAGGCGCTAAGCTATAGATGCGATGCGACGCTCCCGTCCCCGGCAGCACGGCCGCCAAGAAATAATGTTGAATCATCGCCGCCCAGCCATCCGTGGTGTTCAAACCCGACCAACCGGAAGCAATCTCATCAAAATCTACTTTTTCATACGGCGCTTCTGGGGTTGATACCACGGCACCGGTATAGGTGTAGAGGAACATGCTCTGCTGGCCAGGATCGGTGCGCTGCAGCTGACCATACAAAGCGCCCTGCCATGCTGTATCGCCGCGGTTTTCAACGCTCACTTCCACGCCCACGCGATAGCTATCGCGACGGAAGATGTACGTCTTGGTAACCCGCAGGCCTTCACCAACCCATACCAACGGAACACGCAGTTCGTCTTCTCCGTCATTCAACACATAGCGGTTGGCTGCCGCTTCGAACATCTGACGGTGATCCACATTGACCGAACCATTTGCACCGACCAGGCCGGTCTGCGCCACAAACAATTGCGTGCCTTCGTCATCCAACAGCATAAAAGGTAGGTCGCGCTCTTCATTACTGCGGCCAATCCCCACCAACGCAGCACGGCGCAAGTCACCGCCCTGCGTATCAATCTCAACGCTGAGCAAATCAGTTTCGACCTGAACCCGCTCACCGCGCGCCAAGCCGCCACTCAGCGCTGGTGCGACACTCGGACTCTGCAATTGTGGAACAGCGCCCGGGGTGGCCGGTAGCACGGCAGATGCCGACGCTGCTGGCTGACTGATTGCGGCCTGCGGAACCGGCGGCGCATTGAAGCGTCCCCACTCTGCCCACAACAGCATCAGGATCAATGACAGAGCCACAAAAAGAAGGACGCGCTGGGTATCCATGAATAAGTCTTAAATAAGGTACTGAGGTACGAGGAGAAAAAGTGCGCGCAGTGTACACCGCGCGGGCGCGTGGATCAGCCCTCCATCTCCGCATTGGTGGGACGATTGCGTGAAGAGCTCAAACCGACGAGCTCTCGTTTGAATTCCTGTAGCAGCACGCCACGAGGTTTCAACCATGTTTGCCAGTGTGCCTGTGTCGCAGCTGCTTGCGCAGCCAACTGCGTTTTGCTCAAACGCTTCCGCCCCGCCTTTGATTTTTGTGCAGATGGGTTTGTTGTAATGAGTACCACGTCAAGCCCGCCCAGGTCTGCAGCGAAGGCGCGGAATGCCTCGCGCGCAACGCGCTTGACCCGATTACGCGCAACTGCGCGAGGGAGATGCTTGCGCGCGACGGCCAATCCCAGTCGCCCAGAGGGGTGCGGCCCACCGTCTACCATACTGTCCGCTTCGTTGGCGCGCGGGCGCGCCAGCCACATCCACAGCGCGCCACGCAGACGTTGCTGAGGCGCCGCGAAGACATAGGCATATTCCGCGGGTGTGCGTAAGCGATGAGAAAACCGCGTCATGAGAAGACCTTGGGCTCAAAACACAAACGGCCCAGCCAAGGCTGAGCCGTTTCAACCAAGTGCCGAATGGATTCAGACAGTCAAGCGCTTGCGGCCCTTTGCACGGCGCGCACTCAAAACTTTGCGACCGTTGCGGGTCTGCATGCGCGCACGAAAACCATGGGTACGCTTACGCTTAAGGTTGCTAGGTTGAAATGTTCTTTTCATGGTGCTGTCCTGTTTGCGGCTCCCAATGAACCGCGCGCCACCGCCCTGCAGCGGCAAAAGAGTTGCGCAATCTACGCAGCCATCACGTTCTTGTCAATGGCTTGATGGAGGATTTTCAACACGAACCAGATGCCAACAAAGACCGCCCATCGAAGCCGTTAATTAAGTTGGCAATAAATAGAGGGTAAATGCACGCTTCGCTGCAGAGGTTTCTGTCTGCGTCCCCTTTGTTCGACGCAGATCAAAGGACGGGGAAGGACCTTGAAAAAAAGCCGCCATGGGTCTTGCGGCCCTCACAGGTTGTGGATAACTTAGCGCCCCCCTCATTGCCGGGTCGCGTCTTTTTTCACGTGGAATTCGGTATTTGAAGAAAAAATATAGTGCGAATGTGAACGCACACTTACACCAATCAAAGGACCATTAATGAATTCTGGCGAAACTTGGCCGCGTTGTCTGGATCATCTGGCCTACACCCTTGATGATCAGGATTTCAACACCTGGATTCGCCCCCTCCACGCCATCGAAGCCTCCGGAGCGGAAGGGCGTATGACTCTGCGTTTATTGGCGCCCAACGAGATCATGCGGGATCACGTACACGATCGTTTCTTGCCGCGGATTGAACAGGCCCTGAAACAAAGCTGCCCGGAATTGCGCGCCGCAGTTGAATTGGTTGTGGGCGAACGCCCAGAGACCCGCAGCCTACGCGCACAGCCCAACGCCAGCTCCTCCAACGCCGATACACACAAGGCCGATACCGTTCGTCAACGACAGGCGAGCAATCTACAAACAGGCTGGACCTTCCAAAACTTCGTGCGCGGCAAATCCAATCAGCTTGCACATGCGGCGTCGCTACAAGTTTCTGAAAACCCATCGGGTAGCTACAACCCACTGTATATCTATGGTGATACCGGGTTGGGTAAAACCCACTTGATGCACGCGATTGGTAACCAGTTACTGAAGTCGCGGCCCCATGCCAAGGTGCTGTATATCCGTTCAGAAGACTTTGTGCGGCGATTTGTGGCCTCGTTGCGCAACAACACGCTCGATCGCTTCAAGAAAGAGTTTCGCAATTTAGATGCGCTCTTGATTGATGACGTGCAGTTTTTTGCGGGCAAGGATCAATCCCAAGAGGAGTTTTTCCACACCTTCAATGCGTTGTGGGAACGCTCCAGCCAGATTGTGTTGACCAGCGACCGTTACCCCCGGGACATTGATCGCCTCGAGGACCGCCTGCGTTCACGTTTTGGTTCCGGGCTTACAGTTGCTGTTGAGCCACCTGAGTTTGAAACTCGTGTTGCGATTTTGCTGAACAAGGCCCAAGAGGTTCACGGTATACGCTTGCCCGAAGAAGTGGCCTTTCTGATCGCTCGTCGTGTACAGTCCAATGTACGTGAGCTTGAGGGCGCACTGAAGAATATCGTGGCGCAAACCCAGTTACTTGGACGACCACTTGATCTGGAATCAACACAGACCGTTTTGCGTGATTTGTTCGCCGCTCAAGAGCGTATGGTCTCTGTGGAAAATATCCAAAAACTCGTATGTGAACATTACAAAGTGCAGGCGTCGGATTTGTTATCAAAAAGTCGTTCACGTTCGATTGCACGCCCGCGTCAAATTGCGATGAGCCTCGCGCGTGAACTAACGACGAAAAGCCTGCCCGAAATTGGCCGTGCATTTGGGGGACGTGATCACACGACAGTACTGCATGCATGTAGCAAAATTGAGAGCCTGCGAGCAACGGACTCGCGCCTCAACGAAGACTACCTCAAGCTCATTCGTTTACTGTCCAATTAGTGTTCAATGGGTCTAACTGGTATGAATAAGCCTGTGGATAACCTTGGAATCGCTCCTGAACAACTTCGACTCGCCGACAAAAGCATGGACTTTGTGCAGAGGAGCGCCCAACTTATCCACAGAATACAGATGGCTTGTGGATACGAAAAACGACATTGGGTTTAATTTTAACTCATTGATTTTAATTAACTTTTTCATGTTATCCAGTTGTCCACAAGCTCTACAGCAACTACAACAACAAACTTATTTACTTAATTTAACTAGAAGTTAGGCATCGCCCTAACCTGCCATCAAGGAGAATCGGTTTCCATGCAATTCACGGTTGAACGCAGTGCACTGCTCCGTCCTCTGCAAATTGT
>CAZZIQ010000050.1:0-7224 GCA_964654355.1 uncultured Piscirickettsiaceae bacterium | reverse complement strand
CGACCCTGTGGCCCGATCACACCCAGAGCATGCGCCTCATCCACCATCAGCCATGCTGCACCACAGCGACACTCATCCGCCAACGCAGGCAAAGGCGCGATGTCGCCATCCATACTGAACACACCATCCGTGCTCACCAGAGTACGCACCGCTGCAGAAACAGGACGCTGCAATTGACGCTCCAAGGATTGTGGGTCCGCGTGCTGATAACGCAGCAAGGTCGCACCACTGAGCTGTGCCGCATCGATCAATGACGCATGATTCAGTCGGTCTTGAATCGCCCGATCATCTTTGCCGAGCAGCGCGGTATGCACCGCAAGGTTGGCCATGTAGCCGGTCGAGAACAGCAAGGCACGCGGATAACCAAGAAAGGCAGCAAGCTCTTCTTCGAGCTGCTGATGCGCCTTGCTATGCCCGCTAATCAAATGCGCGGCGGCGCTGCCACTGCCCCACGACAACGCCGCCGCAGACAGCGCGGCACCACTGTCGCGATCTTGCGCGAAGCCCAGGTAATCATTACTCGCAAATGCCGTGATCCAGCGCCCATCGATCAAGACGTCACTACCGCGATAGGCCTCAATGGTTTTCGGACTACGCCATAGGCCTGCCTCACGCCGCGTAGCAAGCGCAGGCTGCAAGGCATAATCGAGCGCAGACGTAGATGCCGCACCGATCGGCAGCGATTCATCCATCGAAACTTAGACCGGCAGCTGCGCTTCGGCAGAAATGCTCGGACGCAAACCCAGCTTGGCAAACAACGTCGCGTCGACCGAATCACCCGCGTTAGGCGTGGTCAACAAGCGATCGCCGGAGAAGATCGAGTTCGCGCCGGCCAAGAAACACAAGGCCTGCAATTCATCCGACATGGTTTCGCGCCCAGCCGATAACCGCACAAAGGATTCCGGCATCGCAATGCGCGCCACTGCAATCGTGCGCACAAATTCCAACGCATCAAGCTCTGGCGCCTCTTCCAAGGGCGTGCCCGGAATATTCACTAAGCGATTCAGCGGCACACTCTCCGGATGTTTCGGCAGATTCGCCAGCTGCTGCAAGAATGAGGCACGATCCCGCCGCGACTCACCCATCCCGAGAATGCCACCACAACACACCTTCATGCCCGCATCGCGCACATGCGCAAGGGTGTCGAGTCGATCGTCATAGGTGCGCGTCGTAATCACCTCACCATAAAACTCGGGCGAGGTATCCAAGTTGTGGTTGTAGTAATCCAAACCCGCCTCGCCAAGATCACCGGCCTGCTCCGGCGTCAGCATGCCCAAGGTCATGCAGGTTTCCAGGCCCATGGCCTTGACCCCACGCACCATGTCAAGCAATGCCGGCATGTCTTTCGCTTTCGGATTGCGCCACGCCGCGCCCATGCAAAAACGCGTCGCGCCGGCCGCCTGCGCATCACGCGCCGCACCCAACACCTCATCCACCGGGAGCAAACGTTCGCGCTCGAGTCCCGTGTCGTAGCGCGCGCTCTGCGAACAGTACTTACAGTCTTCCGAGCAGCCGCCCGTTTTGATACTCAGCAAGGTACTGACCTGCACCTCGTCGGCCGGAAAATGCGCGCGGTGCACGCCGGCCGCCTGAAACACCAAGGCACCAAACGGCACGTCGAACAAAGTCTCCAATTCGGCCAGCGTCCAGTCATGGCGGGTCTTTACAGCGGTGTGTGTGGCAGAACGTACGGTCATGGGGAGGTCCAGTAAGAGAGCAATCGGCGCGCCCAACGCGGACCGCGCTACCATCCGAGCATGCTAGGGGCTCGCACCTTTCTGTCAACCAAGGCCAGGCAGGCATGGAAACGCCTGCTCCGCCCTTACGTAACCCGCGCGCCGCGTTTCCTGTTTCCACCCGCCTGTGTGCTGTGCGGTAAACCCGGCCAAGACGACCAGCTTCTCTGCGCCGACTGTGCACCCGATTGGCCCCTCATCCATCTGGATCAAGCCTGCCCACGCTGCGGCAAGCCGGAAACCGGCGGCCAAACCTGTGGCGCCTGCCAAGCCCACCCGCCCCCGTGGGATCACGCCATCGTGCCTTTCCCCTACGCGCCACCGGTCGACGACCTGCTGCGCCAATTCAAGTTTCACAACCGCCTCGCTGCCGGACGTCTACTCACCCAGCGTTGGCTCGAAGCATTCAATGCACGAGCGGATGCCACAACCCGCGCGTTGCCGGACTGCATCCTCCCCGTGCCACTACACCCCAAGCGCATCCGCGAGCGCGGCTACAACCAGTCGCTGGAACTGCTGCGCACCCTCGCGCCCGTGCTCGGCGTATCGATTTGCGCCAAAGCCGCCCAACGCGTGCGCGCGACGCCGGCACAAATGGGCCTCAGCGCCAAAGATCGCCAACACAACCTCGATGGCGCGTTTGTCATCCATGCGCCGCTGCCGCGTCACATCGCCCTGTTCGATGACGTCATCACCACCGGTAGCACGCTGGCGGAGCTGAGCAAAACGGCGCGCGCCGCCGGTGCTGAAGTCATCGAGGTGTGGGCCATCGCACGAACGGCCAGACACTAAAGCCACCCAAAGCACTGGACACCTCGAAGAACCGTCGCGATTCACACGCCGATCCGGTTATTCGAGGTGCCCAAGTGTGGCATCCTTGCCGCCCATGCCAGTCACGGACGACGTCTCTCACATTCTCGACCCCCTCAACGATGCCCAGCGCGATGCGGTTGCCGGTGCGATCGGCAACACCTTGGTGCTCGCCGGTGCGGGCAGCGGCAAGACGCGCGTGTTGGTGCATCGCCTCGCCTGGCTGGTCCAGGCCGAAGGCGTATCGCCGTGGTCCATCCTCGCGGTGACCTTCACCAACAAGGCCGCCGCCGAGATGAAACAGCGCACCGAGCGCTTGCTCGACATGCCGGTGGATCATCTCTGGATTGGTACGTTCCACGGCATTGCCCATCGCCTGTTGCGCGCGCATTGGCAAGAAGCCGGCCTTCCGCAGAGCTTCCAGATTCTCGATAGCGATGACCAACAACGCTTGGTCAAACGCATCCTGAAAGACCTGCAACTCGACGACTCGCGTTGGCCACCACGGCAAGCGGCGTGGTTCATCAATCAACAAAAAGACGAAGGCCGTCGCCCGCAGCACTTTGACCCCGGCCATGATCCGTGGGCGGTGCAAATGCAGCGCGTGTATGAGGCCTATGAAGAGGCCTGCCAGCGCGGCGGGCTGGTCGACTTTGCTGAGCTCTTGTTACGCGCGCATGAAGTGCTGCGCGACAACGCCGAGCTACTCGAACATTACCGTCGTCGCTTCCAACACCTCCTCGTCGACGAATTCCAAGACACCAACACCCTGCAATACGCCTGGCTGCGTTTGCTCGCCGGCGAACAAGGCCAAGCCTTTGTGGTCGGTGATGACGATCAGTCGGTGTACGGTTGGCGCGGCGCCAAGGTCGAAAACGTGCGCCAATTTGCGCGCGACTTCGCGCCGATGCGCACCGTGCGTCTCGAACAAAACTACCGCTCCACCGGCAACATCCTCAAAGCCGCCAATGCGGTGATCGAAAACAATCCGGATCGCCTCGGCAAAACGCTATGGACCGAAGCCTCGGATGGTGAGCGCATCGATGTCTATGCGGCCTACAACGATCTCGACGAGGCACGTTATGTCGTGAACGCGATTGAAAGCGCGGTCTTGCACGGCCAGCGCCGCAGTGAGTGTGCCGTGTTGTATCGCTCCAATGCGCAGTCACGCGTTTTGGAAGAAGCGCTCATCGCGGCCGGTATGCCCTATCGGGTCTATGGCGGTCTACGCTTCTTCGAGCGCGCCGAAATCAAGGATGCATTGGCGTATTTGCGGCTGGCTGAAAACGAACGCGATGATGCCGCGTTTGAGCGCATCGTCAATGTACCGACCCGTGGGATTGGCGCACAAACCGTCGATGCGATTCGGCAACAAGCACGCGGCAGCAACCAATCTATGCACGAAGCGGCGCGACTGTTGATGGAAAGCGAAGGCCTACCCGGCCGTGCGCGCAATGCCGTTGCTGCCTTCCTCGACAAAATGCAGCAGCTGCGCACGGCAATGGCAGACGAACAACTCCAAACCCAAGTGCAAACTGCGATTGAACTCTCCGGCCTCAAAGATCACTTCGCCAAAGAGCGCGGCGAGAAAGGCCAAGCGCGCATCGAAAACCTGGATGAACTGGTCAATGCCGCGCGTGAGTTTGCGATGCAGTTTGAACAAGCCGAAGAAATGACGCCACTCGCTGGGTTCCTCGCCCAAGCTGCACTTGAAGCCGGCACCGAACAAGCCAGCGAATGGGAAGATGCCGTGCAACTCATGACGCTACATAGCGCCAAGGGCTTGGAATTCCCCCGGGTGTTTTTGTGCGGCATGGAAGAAGGCCTGTTCCCACATTCGATGTCGGCCGAAGAACCCGGTCGCCTCGAAGAAGAACGCCGTCTCTGTTACGTCGGCATTACCCGTGCGCGTGAACATCTCACACTCAGCTACGCCGAGGTGCGGCGTTTGTATGGCCAAGAAAGCTATCAGCGCCCATCACGCTTCTTACAAGAGATCCCAGACGAACTCTTGAATGAAGTGCGTGGCGCGCAAACCACCCTGCGACCGATGCGCAGCACACCGCTGCATGGCATGAGCCACCGCGAGATGCATCAAGCCGCTGCAGCGCAGCATGGCTTGAATCTTGGTCAACGCGTGGCACATCCCAAGTTTGGTGAAGGGACGATTCTGGACCTCGAAGGCGACGGCAAATCGGCACGCGTTCAGGTGAAGTTCCGCGAGCATGGCAGCAAATGGCTGGTCCTCGCCTATGCCAACTTACAGCCAGCATAGATTGCCCACGCGTCACCGCGAGGAGGCCGAAGGCCGACGTGGCAGTCTAGATACGAATGGATCGCCGCGGGCTACGCCCTCGCGAGGACGTAATTTTTTGGAGGAAGAACCATGGAACGTCGTGAATTTCTGAAAAAAGCCACAGCACTAACGGCGGTTGGCGCGGGCGCGTCCCTACTCAGCGGCTGCAACCAAGAACAAGCCACCGCGACCGGCGCTGCAGCAGCGCAAGAAAACATCGAGTGGAAGATGGTCACGACCTGGCCGAAGAACTTCCCTGGCCTCGGCACGGGCGCCAATAAACTCGCCGCGCTCATCGGCGAACTCTCCGGCGGTCGCCTCACGGTGAAAGTGTATGGCGCGGGCGAACTGGTACCCGCGTTTGAGATCTTCGACTATGTCGGCAGCGGTTCTGCACAAATGGGCCATGGCGCGGCGTATTACTGGAAGGGCAAGATTCCCGGTGCGCAGATCTTCTCGAGCGTACCGTTTGGCTTCAACGCGCAAGAAATGAACGCGTGGGTCTACCACGGCGGCGGGCTCGAGATCTGGCAAAAGATGTACCAACCACACGGCTTGGTGCCGATGCCCGCTGGCAACATGGGCGTGCAGATGGGCGGCTGGTTCAACAAAGAAATCAATTCCGCCGAAGACCTCCAGGGCTTGAAGATGCGCATTCCGGGCTTCGGCGGCGAAGTGCTCAAGCGCTTGGGCGGCACGCCGGTGAATCTGCCCGGCGGCGAACTGTTCACCGCACTACAAACGGGCGCGCTGGATGCGACCGAGTGGGTCGGCCCCTACAACGACCTCGCCTTTGGCTTCCATAAGGTCGCGAAGTATTACTACTACCCGGGCTGGCATGAGCCGGGCACCACACTGGAAGTCATCGTCAATCAAGAGGCCTTGGAGTCGCTACCGAAGGACCTGCAGGCCATCGTGAAATACGCGGCTCAGATCGTGAACGCTGACATGTTGGCGGAATACACCGCACGCAATAATGCGGCGCTCAAAACCCTGTTGAATGAACACGGCGTAGAGCTGCGCAAATTTCCCGAGCCGCTCTTGAATCGCCTGAAAGACGAATCCGAAATCGTCGCTGAAGAAATGTCGGAAGCCTCGCCGTTAGCAAAAGAGGCCTACAACTCGTTCATTCAATTCCGTAAAGACGTATTTGCGTGGCATGAGGTTTCGGAAGCCGCGATTTATCGAGCAAGAAACTAGAAAATTCCTCGGCTAAACCGCCACCCGTCATGGATCTGCCCAATTTTGGTTAGATCGATTACTATCCTATTTTAATCAATAGGTTAATCTTTCCATGGACCCATTGCTCGCGTTTATTCACCAATTCCCGCTTGGGGTCTCGCCTGGCGAGATTGAGCGCGCCCTAGCAATCCCTCGCACCACGCTCAACCGACAACTGAATACAGCAGTCGATCAAGGGCGAATTCGGCGCCTTGGACGCGGCGCGGCAACACGCTATCAAAGTGCAGATCCGCATGTCGCACTCCGAGCCTACTTCGAACGACCTTATACCGAGCGCCCGTTGGCACGTTTTGATGAGCGCCGGCTGGATCCAACTCCGGGATTGCCGCTTGATCGACTCCAAGTTTTGCCGTCGGAAGTGACGCATATTCTTGACCGCCGCGAGTTGGCTAAATTTTTGATCGATTTTTCCTGCGCATCATCCCTCCTCGAGGGGGGCACCTATTCGTTTCTGGATACACAAGCCTTGCTCGATTATGGCGAACCCGCAGAGGGCAAACCGCTGGCGGATGCATTTCTTGTACTCAACCACAAAGATGCATTTGAGTACCTCTATGACCACATGTCGCTGGACTCTATTTTTGAAGTTCACGCCCGGCTTACGAATGATCATGCACGGCCGGAGCTGAAGAATGCCCCGCACTTCCTAGAAAAAGACTTTCGTGGTGTTGTGCGCGAATTTACAGACATTGATATTGCGCAGAGCACATACATGCCGCCATTTAGGCCAGGAACAGGCTATCTAGGTCGCGCCCTTGAACAGATTTTAGAAACATCCAAACAGATAGATCATCCGCTGCAAGCCGCGTTTTATTTAATGACGCGCATTGCTTACCTGCAGCCCTTCAAAGATGGAAATAAGCGCACATCACGCGCAATTTGTAATGTGCCCCTTATCCAAGCGCAGATGCCGCCGATCTCATTTGTTGAATTCAACAAACGTGATTACATCATTTCAATGTTGGCGTTTTACGAACTGGGCGACCTGAGCCTTGCTGCAACGAGTTTTCTCTCGGCATATCAAAAATCAATCGCACGCTTACGTGTCAACCCAAAACCTTCGTAGACATACAACTCAGGCCTCAAGCTGACGCGTGCCAAGCGACATAAAAAGGGCTCCGACAGGAGCCCTTAATTTTT
>CAZZIQ010000049.1:0-7288 GCA_964654355.1 uncultured Piscirickettsiaceae bacterium | reverse complement strand
ATGTAGTTGCGCGGATCACGACGAATTAGCTTGGCGAATTGAGCGCGTTCGGCCTTGGTTGCATGCGGTCCGATCAACATGCCATAGCCGCCGGATTCGTTTGCTGGTTTCACCACCAGTTCATTCAAATGGGCCAGCACATAATCACGCTCCTCTTTTAAGAAGCAGCGATAGGTTGGCACATTGGGAATGAGCGGTTCTTCATTGAGGTAATAGCGAATGATGTCTGGGACATAGGCGTAGACGACTTTGTCATCCGCAACACCCGCGCCGGGCGCGTTGGCCAGCGCCACCTTGCCCGCCTTCCAGGCTCGCATCAATCCATACACGCCCAAGACTGAGTCTTTGTTAAAGGCTTCGGGATCAAGGAAGAGATCATCGATGCGCCGATAGATCACATCCACACGGGTGAGGCCTTCAATGGTGCGCATGTAGACACAATCATCTTTGCCGACGACGAGGTCGGTGCCTTCCACTAACTCAGCGCCCATCTGTTGCGCGAGATAGCTGTGTTCAAAGTAGGCGGAGTTATAGATACCGGGTGTAAGTACGACCACTTCGGGTTTGGCGATTTTGCGCGGTGAGAGCGCTGCGAGCATGTCGTAGAGCTGACTCGGGTAGTCATCGACCGGCAAGATGCTTTCACCATCAAACAAGTCGGGGAAAACACGTTTCATCACTTGGCGGTTTTCCAACATGTAGGACACGCCAGAGGGTACGCGAAGGTTGTCCTCAAGGACGTAGAGCGTACCGTCGGCATCACGCACCAGATCGGAGCCACAGATGTGTGCCCAGATTCCAAGTGGCGGTTTGATGCCCATGCACTGCGGGCGGAAGTTCACGGAGTTTTCCAGCAGCGTGCGTGGGAACACATCGTCTTTCACGATCTGCTGTTTGTCGTATAAATCTGTAATGAAGAGATTGAGTGCTTTGACGCGTTGCTTCAGTCCGGCTTCGACTTGTTGCCACTCGCGCTTGTCGATCACCCGCGGAATGATGTCGAACGGCCAGGAGCGATCGATGGTGCCTTCTTCTTGCGAGTACACCGTGAAGGTGATGCCCATCAGCTTGATCGCAAGATCCGCGGCAGCTTTGTATTCCTCAATCTCCCGGTCCTTTAGGGTGTAGAGAAAGGTACAGAGGTGCGCGGCGGCTTCACGCGGTTTGCCGCGTGCGCGAATGAGCTCGTCATATCCGGCAGCAACCGGATAGTTTCCCCAGCGTATGGCCATGCTGTACTCCTCAGTTGCAGCAGTCTGTCTGGGAATACATGTGCAAATCGCATGCCAACTTCTTGATGCATTTCTGCGCGAAATGGTGCGATTTCGGCGGTTTCTCGCCGATGGCTTGCTCCACAACAGCGCATCATAAAAAAGCCCGCGCTATTTTGGTGCGCGGGCTGAGGATTGGATCCGGACGCGGGCGTTTTACTTTTTGCCTTGAATTGCGATCAGTTGAGCGTCTTGCGATTCGCAGCCATTGTCTTTGGCGGGCTCTTCCCAAGGGAAACACGGTAGATGATCCAGCGCCTTGAGTAGGCCCTCATTCCAGCGTTCGGCAACCTTGCGTGCGTACGCATCATCATCACCGAGCTTCAGGCGGCGACCTTCGCTTAAGGCATCGCGCGGGTACAGCTGCAATTCAATGGGTGGGCCGACCGTTACATTACTGCGCACCGTGCTGTTCATCGACACCAAGGCGCAACGCGCAGCGCGTTCAAGCGAAGTGTCAGAACGAATCACGCGATCAAGGATCGGTTTGCCGTATTTGGTTTCTCCAATCTGCAAGAACGGATGTTGGGGTGATTCATAGATGTAGTTGCCTTGCGGATAGACCATGTAGATCTCAGGTTCACCGCCTGCAATCTGTCCGCCGATGATGAAACTGGCTTCAAAGTTCGAGCCACCATAATCGCGTGTGGATTGATGTTGTTGGATTTGCGAACTGATCATGCCGATGTAATCGGCGGCTTCGCGCATGGTGCTGACGCTTAATAGATTCGGCACCAAGCCATCTTGCGTGTCATGCGTGAGTTTCTTCACAACATGTTGTGTGGTTGCAAGGTTGCCCGCAGAGAGCAAGGTAAAGCTGCGTGAGCCTGGCCAGATGAAGGTGTGCATCTTGGAATAGCTGCTGACGTTGTCGACGCCCGCGTTGGTGCGCGAGTCCGAACAAAACACCAGTCCTTCTTGAACCTTGATTGCGATGCAATAGGTCACGCCATCTCTCCCTTAATGCGTTGTTGTGCTGTTTAGGTCGCACACATGGCGAGTAATCCTTACCGAGCGCCCGGCGTATTGCAAACGGATTTTTGTCCGAATCGCACCGATCGATCGCGATTGATTAAATTTGTGTGGAATTGCACCACTTTGGCGCAATCTGAAGTGACATTCACTCGAATGCTGCAGCCTTGCGTGGCGTTGAGAGCCACCATCCCATGAGCGTTGCGCTCAGTATGGCGGGTAGGCCTTCATACACATGGGTGTGATAACCCAATTCGCGCCAGAGTAATGCGACGGCAACCCCGATCAATAAGATGAAGATCGCAGCATGATCACTAATCAAGCGACGTGCGCTGAGCACAATCAGCAGTGGCGCAAAGGCACTGGCCAGCGTCGACCACGCGAGGATGACTAGATTAAAGACGCTGGATTGATTGCTCAGCGCTAAACCCAATGCAAGAACTGTGATGACTGCTGTGGTGAGCTTCAGCACCCATGGCTTTTCTTCGCGTTTTGGCAAAAGATCGTGCGTGACGGCAGCGCTGCAACTTAAGACGAGGGAGTCTGCGGTGGACATTGTGGCTGCAAAAATTCCAGCCAAGATGGCGCCGACGCCGATTGCAGGAAGTAACTCAAGCGCCATCGTGGGCAGTGCGAGCTCAGGATCGAGGTCAGCGAGTTCCGGGACATATAAGCGGGCTAACAACCCTACGCCGGTGGCCAACCCATAAAACAGTGTGAAGTAAAAGTAGTACCAGGCGCGGGCGCGGTGCATTTGCTCGGGCTGGTCTAAGGCCATGAAGCGCACCATCACATGGGGCTGGCCAATGACGGAGAGGCCCGCAAACATCCAGCCCACAATAAATAAGAGCATCCCCATGGCGCCGGGCACCCACAGATCGTCTGGGAACCAGTTGAGGTACTCCGGAATGGCACCGAGCTGTTGCCACGTTTCGCCAATCCCACCGAGGTTGTAGACCCCGACTCCAAACAACAGGCTCATCGCCACCAGCATGACAAAGGATTGCGCAACATCGGTCCAGATCGATGCGCGAATACCGCCCGCGGCGCTGTACGCCAGAATCAATGCTGCGACGACAACGGCAGCCAGGGTTGGGTCCCAGCCCAAGACGCCCTGTAGGGCTTTGCCACCAGCGCTAATTTGTGCGGCAGCATAGGCACCCAGAAAGATCAGCATGATCAGCGCGGCGAGTTTGCGCCAGTGCTGAAGAACTGGATTTTGTTGCCAAACCGCGAGTACAGCGGCATATGAAGCTTCATTGGTTTGTGCGGTTGCCGCGTGAAGTCGTTTGTGAATCCACAGGGATGCGAGGTAATCCCCGAGGATCCAGCCCACCATCAGCCAAATCGCAGACAGCCCACTACTGAAGGTGAAGCCGATCACGCCAATGAACATGTAACCGGAGTTGTTGGTGGCCACTGCGGAGAGCCCGGTGAATAACGGCGAGACGCTACGGCTAGCGAGGTAGTAGTCATGACGGCTGGGTTCAGCGCGTTTGACTGCGGCAAGACCGATCCCTACAAACAGGATCAAGAAAAAGACAAAGCTAGCGACAATCATGGAGGCTCCAAACAACCCTGTGCAGCAGGACTGCACACACAAACACAACAAGGCCGCATCACAACGCCTTGTGATGCGGTGAGTACGGGGAAGTCAGGAGCCTAACGCGTTCGAACTGCGATTGCACACCAGTACGGCTATGCCACCCTGGGTTATTCGTTTGTGCGGTCTTGCTTTGCTTAGCTTTGACGAATCACGCCGGAGACGATGCCGAGGATTTCCAGTTGATCATGGCGCAGGTAGATGGGTGCCATGTCAGGGTTGGCCGGTTGTAAGCGAATGCCATCCGCTTCGATGTAGAGCTTTTTTAAGGTGACGTGGTCGCCATTGATGCGTGCGACCACAGATTCACCATTGGCGGCGCTTTGTCGTTGTTCGATGAGCACGATGTCGCCATCTTGAATATTGTCTTCAATCATCGAGTGGCCACGTACGCGCAGTGCATAGCTCGCTTTACGCACCATGTTGGCTGGGACCGCGACGGTTTCACCGGTCTCGATGGCTTCGATGGGTAGGCCGGCGGTGATGACGCCGAGCAAGGGCAGTTCTTGCATGGCCGCAATTTCCATGTCGACTGGCTCGAGCTCGGGGCTCCAGATCGGGCGATGGGCTTTGCGGCTGGTGGGGAATGCGAAGATTTGCGCCATACGGGGCTCCCTGCGGCTTGTTATGTTCTCGTTCAGTTCTCGCATCCTATGTCCGGAAGGAGGATCGCGCAAGACGTTTTGAGAACTTTTATGGCGCAGGCATAAAAAAACCCCGGTGGCGCGCCACCGGGGTTTTTCCGTTCGGGCCGAAGCCCGTGCGGTTCAGATCATTCGATCTTACTGAGCAACCGGAGCAGCTACAGGAGCGTAACCGTAGTAGTACGGCTGGCTGTAACCGTTGCCGTATGCACGACCGTTACCAGCGAAGTCAGAAGCGCCGTCAAAGTTAGCGGTACCCTTCGCGTTGATGGTCATGCTGAAGTCGCCAGAAGCGGCGCCGTTACCACGGCCAGCAGCGTTAGAAGCGAAGTCGCCGTTACCAGCGCCATTGCCGTTGTTGTTGTCGCCGAAGAAAGCGAAAGAAGAGCCAGAGGCCAGAACCAGTGCGATAGCAGCAATCTTTTTCATGATGCGATCCTTTATATAAAGTGTGGATAAACTTGTTTCAAAAACTTGCGGGAGACTGTTTGCTCCCAACGGTGCCTAGTATGCAAGTATTCAATAACATTGTCAAGTACTAACTCATTGCTTCGCTCGTTTTGACTCGAAATCCGCCACAGAATGGAGCTAACCAATTGATTTCAAATAGCCTAGTGTATGTTATGGGCCCGTCTGGGGTGGGCAAGGATGCGGTTCTCGCGGCAGCGCGGGCGCAGCTGGATGGTCGCGGAGAGGTGATTTTTGCTCACCGCTACATTACCCGAGCCGCCGAAGCAGGCGGCGAAAACCATATTTGGCTCGCCGAAAGCGAGTTTGCGCAGCGGCGACGACTGGGGCTGTGGGCCTTGGAGTGGGAAAGTCACGCTTATCTATATGGTGTGGGCGTGGAGATCGACGCGTGGCTGACGGCGGGCGCGACGGTGGTGTTGAACGGGTCCCGTGCGGCCTTGGCTTCTGTGGCGGCGCGTTACCCTACCCTGCACCCGGTGTTGATTGAGGCCAGTCCTGAGGTCTTGCGGCAGCGTTTGCAGCGGCGCGGTCGTGAGACGCCAGCTGAGATTGAAGAGCGGCTTCAGCGCAATGCTGCGCTCCCTGCCCTCGCCCATCCTCGTTTACAGCGCATCGAAAACAACGGCGAACTTGAAGATGCGGTACAGCAATTTCTTGCAGCACTGAACACCGCGAGCGCAGCGTAACCCGCGATCCGAAGGACGCAGGCTGGTATGCTTGCCAGCTTTTTAGAACGACTCACAACGACCGCTGACCAACAACCATGGCCGACCTAACAACGGATGCATTAACGCCCGAGCTGCAACAAGCCTTTGCACTCATTCGTCGTGGCGCAGAAGAAATTCTGGTGGAGCAAGAGCTGATTGAGAAGCTCAAGCGTGGCAAGCCACTCAAAATTAAAGCCGGCTTTGATCCAACGGCACCGGATCTGCACTTGGGGCATACCGTACTTATTAATAAGCTGCGTCAGTTCCAAGATCTTGGTCATGAAGTGATGTTCTTGATTGGCGATTTCACCGGCATGATTGGTGATCCCACAGGTAAAAACGTCACGCGCCAACCGCTCACACGCGAGATTGTTTTGGAAAATGCCAAGACGTATGAACATCAAGTGTTCAAGATCTTGGATCCGCAAAAAACCACGGTGGTGTTTAACTCGTCTTGGATGGGCGAACAGTCGGCCGCTGATCTGATTAAGCTCGCTGCACGGCAAACGGTTGCGCGCATGTTGGAGCGTGATGATTTTGAAAAGCGCTACAAAGGCGGCCAGCCGATTGCGATTCATGAATTCTTGTATCCCTTGATCCAGGGCTGGGATTCCGTCGCATTACAAGCAGACGTTGAGCTCGGTGGTACGGATCAGAAGTTCAATCTCTTGATGGGTCGCGAGCTCCAGAAACAAGAAGGCCAAGAGCCGCAATGCATCATCACCATGCCCATCCTTGAGGGCTTGGATGGTGTGCAGAAGATGTCGAAGTCGCTCAACAATTACATCGGCATTGCTGATGCGCCGGATGAGATGTTTGGAAAGCTGATGTCGATTTCGGATGACTTGATGTGGCGCTACTTTGAGTTGTTGAGCTTCCGGCCGTTGAGTGAGATCGAACAGTTCAAGCAACAAATTGCTGACGGCGCGAATCCGCGTGACATCAAATTCTTGCTCGGTGAAGAACTGGTTGCGCGTTTCCATGATGTGCAGGCAGCTACCGCAGCGCGTGAAGGCTTTATTGCGCGTTTCCAAAAAGGTGCGATGCCAGATGAGATGGATGAGGTCTCTGTGCAAGCCCCTGCAGGCCAGCTTGCAATTGGCAACCTCTTGAAAGAGGCCGGTCTGGTCAGCAGTACTTCGGAAGCGATGCGCATGATCAAACAAGGTGCGGTCAAGGTAGATGGCGAGAAGCTCGACGATCATCAACAGCAGGTTCAGGTCGGCAGTGAACACATCTACCAGGTCGGTAAGCGTCGCTTTGCCCGGGTGCGCGTTACAGCGTAAGTCGATGCCCTCTCTGCAGGGCCGGAAAACAGGCACTTGCGAGGCTTAGATCTGGGTAATCCGGATCGCCCGAAAGAAAGTGAAAAAAAACCTAAAACGGGTGTTGACAGTGGGGGCCGCCTCACTAGAATACGCACCTCTTCGCTGGGGGTTAGCCCAGCCCGCTCTTTCAAAACATGGACAGATACTTTGAGTAGACGCTTGCGTCGGTAGCTTGGCGTTCAAGACATCCGTTTTCCCGGATGTCAACCTAGGATACGAAGCTTCGGCTTCGGCACTTTTTAAACTGAAGAGTTTGATCCTGGCTCAGATTGAACGCTGGCGGCATGCTTAA
>CAZZIQ010000048.1:0-8448 GCA_964654355.1 uncultured Piscirickettsiaceae bacterium | reverse complement strand
CAACGCTGATCGCCAGCCATACATGGCTCAGCCCCTGCAACTGCATCCGCGCCCAATCCGCTCGCCATACCGCGCTTGCCATCAGCGGCACGAGCAACCCAAAGGATGCAAGGATCCAAATGCTCGAAAAGATGTCGGCGGGTAAATTCATCTTGAAACGGGCTCACGCACATAGCGCCGCCGCTGCAACGCCCACACGTTCAAAAACAACAAGCCCTGCGCCGCCACAAATACACCACCCGCGATGTGACTTACCCGCGGTGCCCACACGCTCACGATGAGCAGCGCCACGGCGAAAAGATAAACCCAGAATTGACGCCGCGCCGCCGCTGCCCATTGCGCCGCGTCATGCTGCGAAGCGGCGCCACAATTCAATCGATCTTGCAGGCAGGGCAAGAGTTTGTAGAACAAACCGGTCATGAGGCTGAGCATAAACCCCGGCACCAACAAAATCCCTAACAACAAGCGAAAGCCGACAAAATCAGCAGCCAACAGGCCCTGCATGCGCGCGAGCCACAACACAATTGCAGCGAACAAACTGAGCATGGCGACCTGCCAAAAGCGAATCGAAACATCTTGCGCGCGCCACACCCGTGACCACGCCAACAGCCAAAACCCCGCGAACGCCGCGACTAAGAGATAGGCCAAAGGCCGAACCCAAATGAACCACTCTTGGTACTCATCCAGCAAAACCAAAACAGAGCCGATGGCGAGGCTGACAAAGACCACACCAGGGATCATCGCGGCATAGCCCGGGCGAAAGGTTTGCACGTGATAAAAGCCGGGCAGCACAAACAGCGAGAAGCCAAACAAGAACAGCACGCCCCAACCGAAAATAGCCCAGCCACTGTGCACGTGCACCAAACGCAGGTGATAGGACGCTTGCACATCAGTGATCTGCCCAAAAGCCGCCCACGCACCTAAAGCGCCTGTCACTAGCAAGGCAACCAACCCCACGCGCAAACCCCATGCCGAGGGCGCCTCGCCGCGCATCTCGCCGGGCACACGCCACACCGCAGCAAGCCCGACCAGCCCAAACCAGATCAAGGCAGGCAGCAGCAACACCACGCCCACTTGCAGTGCGAGCGCGCTCCCACGAATAAAGCCATAGGCCAGCACCCCACTCCCCAACGTCAGCAAGGCATGAATGACGGCCGCAAGGTGACGCGAACACAGCAAAGGTCGCCCACTCAAGATCGGCGCACTTTGCAACAAGAGGCCGGCCATCGCCATGGTAAATACACCCAAGCCGAGCAGATGCACATTACCAACCATCACCGGATGCCAAAAATGTGCGACCGCGTGTGGCCCCATGAACAACATCAACGTTCCGGCCAGCACGCCAAACAAGGGTGCCGTGAGGAAAAAGCGATACGGGATGTGCGCTGGAGGCGCTTGCTGACAACGGGTTCGGAAGTTGGCCACGGGGCGCTCCCGGCTACATCAATCGTGTGCGCGAAGCAGCGCACCCACCTGCTGCAAAAACGGATCCACCTCGACTGGCAAGGTTTGTGTCGCCGCAACCGGGAAGCGCGTGATCAAGCGATCCACATAGTCTTGATCATTCGGCGGATACAACACCAAAACCGTGGTGTCCGGCTGATGACGCTGCACATGCGCCAAGACCGATTCCAAGTTGCTCACGCGATCACGGAAGTTGGGGTCGTGATAAAACTCGGCCACCAACAACTTCGGCGCACTCTTCTTCAGCCAGCCAATTGCTTTCCGCGCAAGATGCTCCACGGTTACCGCGTGCCCTTCACCCTGCAGACCGCGGACCAACTCAGGGAAGATGCTGTATTCCATCAAAAACAAAATCTCATTGGTTTTGGTCACGACACATCCTTTACCGCATAGATCCCCGGCGCTTCACGCAGGTATTCCTTGTAATCCATGCCATACCCAAACACATAACGATCTGGCAAATCGAGACCCGAAAAATCCGCCGGCGGGCAGGTCTTACGATCGTGTTGCTTGGTGGCCAGTACAGCACTGTGCACCGTTTCTGCACCTTGGCGATGACACCATTGAATCAATGCGCAGAGGGTTGAGCCCTCGTCATGGATGTCATCAAAGATCAGCACATGCCGCCCTTCCAATGCAATCGATGGATAGGCCACCCAATTCAACTCGGCGCCCGCGGTTTCTCCGCGATAGCGTGAGGCATGCACGTAATCCACTTGCAATGGAAAATTCAGCCGCGTCAGCAAATGCCCAAGCGGGATCAAGGCGCCATTCATGACGCATAAGACGACCGGATTGGCATGCTCGAGGACCGCATGAATCTCACCGGCAAGGCGATCCAGCGCCGCATCGACGGCCTCGCGATCGAATAAACAGTCGGCCTCTGCGCGCACCTGCTGGATCTGCGCCAAATCAATTGTGTGTGCCATCAGACTTCCAATTCTCGCGTTTCCTCGGGGGCTACCTGTGCCAGCGCCGCGACGGCTTGTTGCCACGCCAACGTCGCGCGCAAGGCCTCAGGCGACAACCCGCCACGACCGTGTAAGCGCATCAAGCGCGCTTCACTTGCCGCTGAACGGTAATCCACTAAATGATCCAACACCGCTTCAGCTCCTTCGCGATGATTACAGACCAGCAACAAGTCACAGCCTGCCGCAAGGGCCGCATCGGCCCGCGCTGGGTACTCGCCGAGACGTGCTGCACCGACCATGGATAAGTCATCCGAAATGATCACGCCAGTAAACGCCAGCTGTTGGCGCAACACTCCCTGCAGCCAATGTTTGGAGAACCCCGCAGGATGCGTTGCATCAACCTTGGGATACAACACATGCGCGGGCATAACAGCTTCCACGCTGTCGGCTAATGCACGAAACGGTATGAGATCTTCTTGCTCAATGGTCTGTCCATCGCGCTCATCCACCGGAAGGTCCAAATGCGAATCCGCCGCGACCGAACCATGCCCCGGAAAGTGCTTGGCCACTGCAGGCATCCCCGCCGCATGCAAGCCTCGTACACAGGCTTGGGTGAGTGCACTCACCACATGCGGATCACGATGAAAGGCACGATCGCCAATCACGGATGAAATCGATTTACCCAAATCCGCAACCGGTGCAAAGGTAAAGTCGACGCCATAGCTGCGTAATTCACTGGCCAACAACCAGCCTGCTTGTTCGGCAAGACTCCGCGCACGCTTTGGGTCCTCTGCCCAAACCTCACCAATGGCCGCCATCGGTGGCACCTCGGTGAACCCCACTCGAAAGCGCTGCACCCGCCCGCCTTCATGATCGACGGCAATCAAGAGTTTGGTCTTACGCGCGGCGTGGATCTCGTTGCAGAGATTGGCCAAGCGCGCCGGATCATCGGCGTAGTTGCGACTGAACAAGATCACGCCGCCGACCGCTGGGTGCTTCAACAGCTCGACTTCATCCGGCAAAAGATCGGGACCTTCCAAATCCAACATCACTGGACCAAGAGACATGATTACTCCGTAATGACGACCGGAGTCCCGGCCTCGACACAATCAAACAATTCAATCAGGTCCGCATTGCGCATGCGAATACATCCGTGCGAACCAGGCTGCCCCATGCGCGTGGAATCGGGTGTGCCGTGAATATAGATGTAGCGCCGGAGGGTATCGACCGTGCCGCCACGATTAAACCCAGGCTCATCACCACTCAGCCAGAGAATCCGAGTCAGAATCCAATCGCGCTCCGGATATGCGGCATGCAACTCGGGCGTATAGGTCTCGCCGGTTGGACGGCGCCCCACAAACACCGTATTCGGCGGACAGTCCGCACCGATCTTGAGACGAATGTGATGACGACCGCGCGGCGTGCAAAAACTGCCGTTCTGCTCCCCCGCACCCTTCGCTGCGGTGGACACCGCATAGCTGCGCAGGCATTGCTCGGCCTGCATGAGCCGCAGCGTCTGTTGCGCAATGGAAATCTCGAGTCGGAGCATGGCCGGCTATCCTAACCGCGGCCTCCCCGCCAATCATCCTTCCCTGCCGCGAATATCCAATCCCCATAGATCCTCTTGCCCAACATGAACCTTCAGGGTAATAATCTAATAATCGTTAGACTATTGGATAAAAGATGGACAAGCGCGCAATCAAGGACCTTCTCTTCGAACAAGTCGCCCGCATTGGTAAAGCCGTAGCAAGCCCAAAGCGCCTAGAGCTACTCGAGCTCTTGGCTCAAGGTGAAAAAACGGTTGAACAACTCGCAAACGAGGCGGAGATCGACATTCGGCTGGCCAGTTCACACCTCAAGGCATTACGCGAGGCCCATCTCGTCCAAAATCAGAAACAGGGTCGAAACGTGAGCTATCGACTGACCGGTCGTGATGTCAGTGATCTCTGGGTCAATTTGCATCACGTTGCACAAGAACACCTTGTTGAGCTCAAACTTGCTCTCGACGAGCTCTTTAGTGCACCCGAACAACTCGACGAAACCAGTCGCCCTAGCCTTTTGGAACGTGCAAAGCGCGGCGACATCATCGTGCTCGATGTTCGCCCGAGCGAAGAGTTTGCAGCAGGCCATCTCCCCTACGCCCGCTCCATTCCCCTGAACGAACTGCGCAAGCGACTTGCAGAGCTCCCAAAAGATAAAGAGATCGCTGCATATTGTCGCGGCCCCTTCTGCCTATTCTCGACCGAAGCCGTCGAACTCCTGCGTGCACAGGGCTATCAAGCACACAAGATCAACGATGGCATCGCTGAATGGCAAGCGGCCGCGCTGCCTCTTGAGCACACAGCACGCGCCGAATAATCACAAGAAATCACAAAACACCATCAAGGAGTCCATCATGTTTTTTCGCCAACAACTCGCACCAGAAGCCACTCTTTCTTATCTATTCGGTTGCGGCTCCTGCGCCGTGGCTGTCGCGATCGACCCCGTACTTGGCGAAGAAGACTGGTTTATTCAAGAAGCCAAAAAACAGGGCGTCAACATCACGCATGTCATCGATACGCATGTACATGCCGACCACTACTCTGGCGGACGTGCGCTTGCTGAGAAAACCGGCGCGGCTTACTGCCTACACGAAAGCAATCAAGGTCGTGTGCACGACCCCTTTGAAGCGCTCACAGACGGTCAACGCATCGAAGTAGGCAATGTCTACGTGGATGTAATGCATACCCCTGGACATACGCCCGACTCCATCTGTCTTGTCATTACTGATAAACGACGCAGCCCCGAGCCCTGGTTTGTACTGACCGGCGACACACTCTTCATCGGCGCGGCAGGCCGCCCGGATCTGGCAGGACAAGAAGCACCCATGGCCGGACAACTGTATGACTCCATTCAGCAACGCCTACTTTCGCTCCCGAACGAAGTAGAAATCTATCCTGGACATACTTCAGGTAGCGTCTGTGGCGCAGGCATGTCAGGAAAGCCGGGCTCGACCATCGGCTTTGAGAAGCGTAGCAACCGACTACTCAGTAAATCACGCGAGGACTTTGTTGCTGCACTGACCGCAGAAATACCACCACGCCCGGCAGAGATGGATCGGATGGTTGCATTTAATCTTGGAAAAAACGCATGAGCAACACCCCGTCTGCTGACTCAACCGTGGAAACTGACCATGCCCTCGGTATTCGCATCAACGCCACACAATTCACACACCAACTACTACAGGTATTTTTTGTCGGCCTCACCCTCGGCATGTTGCGCACTGTTGTCCCTGCATTAGCAGAACAAGAATTCGGCGTTGCCAAAGGGTCATTCCTCATGTTGACAACTTTTGTCGTTGCCTTTGGTTTTGTGAAAGGCACATTGAATTTCGTTGCCGGCCGATTATCCGAGCACTTCGGACGCAAACGCGTCCTGTTGTGGGGCTGGCTCAGCGCAATACCCATTCCGTTCCTGATTTTGTTCGCCGATCATTGGAACTGGATTGTGTTGGCCACCATCCTCCTTGGCATCAATCAAGGCTTTGCTTGGTCGATGACCCAAACCAGCAAACTTGATCTCACTCATTCGAACCAACGTGGACTCACGATCGGCCTGAATGAATTCAGTGGCTACTTCGGCGTCGCCGTTGCAGGCATTGTGACTGGCTACCTCGCCACCGAACTCGGGCCCCGCGCAGGTTTGTTTGGGTTCGGCATCTTAACGATCGCGATCGCCGCATTTCTGACGTGGCTCTGGATTGCAGAAACCTTGCCTTGGGCACTTGCCGAAGGCAAACAAACACCAACCTCAACTACAGCAAGACCACGCTATCCACAAAACATTTCCGCACATCCAGACACTTGGAGCCTATTCACCCTAATGAGCTGGCGTGATCGACGCATGTTTGCCTTGAGCCAAGCCGGGCTTGTGGAAAAGTTTGTAGATGCCCTCGTTTGGGTGTTCTACCCGGTCTATTTCTACCAACAAGGTTTATCGCTTGCCGGAATCGGTTGGGTGGTGGGCGTGTATGGATTTGTCTGGGGAATTTCGCAGTTTCTAACAGGCCACCTGTCTGATCGGATCGGCAGACAAAAACCCATCGTTGCCGGAATGGTGTTATGCGGCATCGGCGTGGGCATGACTCTACTTGGATCTGGTGAGCTCTGGTGGTCGCTAAGTGCTGCTGTAACCGGCTTTGGCATGGCACTGCTCTACCCCAACCTTTCCGCAGCCGTTGCTGACATTGCACACCCTAACTGGCGCGGAAGTGCAATCGGAATCTATCGCTTCTGGCGTGACCTCGGATACGGTATCGGTGCACTGCTTCTCGGGTTCATCGCCAATCTCTACGGCACATTAGAGTCCGGGTTCTGGTTTACTGCGATTGCGATGCTGGCATCTGCCGCTCTTGTCATGATTTTTGGCGAGGAAACACATCCCCGCCTGAATCCAGCTGCGCCTTAGAACAAAGAAAGCAAAAAAAAGCCGGAACAGGGTACCCCGTTCCGGCTTTCGTATTGGTGGGCCATGAAGGATTCGAACCTTCGACCAATGGATTAAGAGTCCACTGCTCTACCAACTGAGCTAATGGCCCAAAGCGGCCGGCATTCTAGTCCGGCCACTGTGCGCTGTCACCCTGCGCGGGATATGGGGTGGACGATGGGGATCGAACCCACGACAACCGGTACCACAAACCAGTGCTCTACCAACTGAGCTACGCCCACCATAAAACCATTGCACTTGCTGTCGAAACAGCAACTGCCGGGATTGGCACGCCCGGCAGGATTCGAACCTGCGACCTACGGCTTAGAAGGCCGTTGCTCTATCCAGCTGAGCTACGGGCGCAGTACAAAACAAATTGGTCGGGGTGGAGAGATTCGAACTCCCGACCCACTGGTCCCAAACCAGTTGCGCTACCAGACTGCGCTACACCCCGATCGCGCGGCCTCGGCCGCTTTCGCGAGCGCGGAATGATAGGGCCCTACCCGACGCGACGCAATCACCGATTCGGTTTTCACACTGTCTTCCACAGCCCGAGCGCTGAATCCCTATAATGCCGCCCTGATTCGATTCGGGAGCCCCTTCATGCCTGCGCAAATCCTCGATGGCCGCCAGATTGCCGCTGACATCCGCTTGGATCTCACCCAGCGTGTGGCAGCGCGTGTCGCGGCAGGTAAGCGCGCACCCGGCCTCGCGGTCATTCAAGTGGGCAACGACCCCGCCTCCTCGGTCTATGTGCGCAACAAGCGCAAGGCCTGCGATGAAATCGGCATCCATTCCGAAGCCTTCGACCTGCCGGCATCCACCCGCCAAGACGAACTGCTCGCCTTGGTTTCGCGCCTGAACGACGATCCGGCCATCGACGGCATTCTGGTCCAGCTGCCGCTGCCCGCCGGCCTCGATCCCGACGCAATCTTGGATCACATTCGCCCTGACAAAGACGTCGACGGCTTTCACCCAGACAACCTCGGTCGACTGGCACAAAAGCGTCCGGTACTGCGCCCCTGCACCCCTGCAGGCGTGATGACCTTACTCGAACGCACCGGGATTGCGCTTGAAGGCAAAGAAGCGGTCGTGGTCGGCGCTTCCAACATCGTCGGCCGCCCGATGGCGTTGGAACTGCTCGCCGCACGCTGCACTGTGACGGTTTGCCACTCCAAGACCCGCGATCTTGAAGCGCATGTGCGCCGCGCTGAGGTCTTAGTGGTGGGCGTAGGACGCCCGCATTTCATTCCGGGCGATTGGATTCAGCAGGATGCCATCGTCATCGATGTGGGCATCAACCGTCTCGACAGTGGCGCATTGGTCGGTGACGTGGAAACAGAAGTTGCTGCGCAACATGCAGCTTGGATCACACCCGTTCCCGGTGGAGTCGGTCCGATGACCATCGCCACCCTGATGCAGAACACGCTCTACGCGTGCGAACAGCTGCACTAATCGTCTACGAACGCATCTCCGACTGCGGCAGACGCGGTCTCCGCTCCAACACCGCAACTAACACGAGCGTCAGCACGCTGCCCACGCCGGCCAGCGCCATGTCTTTTTGCGCATCCCACAGATCGCCTTGCACACCGAGGAAGTGAATCCCAAG
>CAZZIQ010000047.1:0-8593 GCA_964654355.1 uncultured Piscirickettsiaceae bacterium | reverse complement strand
ATGGCACTGATGCATGCCAGCATCTTCTTTGACTTGCGCGGGATCTATGGTGACCTCAGTCTTGTCGATGCATTACAAGCGCATTTCCTTAAACTCAGCAAAGGAAACTCGATCTTCCAAGCCCACATGGCTGCGAATGCATTGCAATATCGCCCGCCACTTGGCCTCTTCCGCGGTTTTGTACTCGAGCGCAGCGGCGCAGAACAAAAGGCACTCGACCTAAAAAAACGCGGCGTTGTCCCCATCATCGATTTGGCGCGTGTGCATGCGCTGGCCGCCGGCGTCTGCGCACTCAACACGCGAGACCGCCTACAACAAGCCTCGGCGGCCGGTGCCATCAGCGCTGGCGCTATGGCCGATCTGATCGATGCATTGGAATTCATCGGAACGGTACGTCTCCAACATCAAGCACGCAAAATTATTGCGGGACAAGATGCAGACAACTTTGTTCCACCCGGTGAAATGTCTTCCTTGGTGAGACGTCACTTGAAGGATGCCTTCTCGATTGTGAGTGACCTACAAGAAGCTCTCGCACAACGTTATCAAGCAGGACGTTTCTGAGCATGCTCAGCTGGCTACCGTTATCGTGGCTGCCCCCTGAATGGCAACGTCGTCGTCTTGTCGGAAACGCTCCGACTGGATCTGCCCTTGCGAGCTACTTGCAGCAGCCACTACCCTGCACAACAGCAGCGAGCGAATCGATTGAGTATCTCGCATTGGACTTTGAAACTACCGGCCTGAAGCCCAGCGAAGACCGTATTGTCAGTATGGGCTGGGTAGTAATCCGCAATGAAGGCATTCAACTCAGTGACGCACAACATCTGCTCATTCGACCGGATTCGGCATTAACCGAGGATAGTGTCACCGTGCACGGCATTACCGATGCGTATGCGGAATCCGGAATGAGTGAACGTGATGCCCTCGACGCGTTACTTGACGCACTAAAGGGCCGGGTTTTGCTTGCCCATCATGTCGAGATCGAAGCGGGGTTCCTGCGTACGGCATGTCAACGCCAATATCGCAGTGCACTGCCCTTCCTTACTATTGACACGCTACAACTGAGCAAGCGTGTATTGGCGCGAAACACTGAAGGTCCTTTTGCACCGGGGGCCTTGCGCTTATTTAATTTGCGCGAACGCTACGGTCTACCCCGCTATCGCCCCCACAGCGCACTTGAAGATGCGCTCAGTGCTGCTGAACTCTTCTTGGCCTTGCTAACGGATATTCGCGGCAGCAGTCGTACTGTTCCACTCAAACGACTCGTGCGTTAATTCATTACTGTTTCAGCATGCACCCATAGACAAGCGACAGTGGAAATCCATCGACTCCAATTCGGATCTCTGTAGAATCAGACTCAGCTAGGCCACTGCATAAGCCTAACCTGACGGCTACTACATGACGCTTTTATTCGCGGTTCTCACGCCCTTTCTTGGGGCGCCCCTGGTTGCATGGAGCACGCGCTTAGGTCGCGTGCATTCTGCATGGGCGGCGGGTGCCATCACCCTCTTCACAATCCTGTTATTGGCACCCGCACTCCATCATGTGATCGAGGGTGGCAGCGTCCTGCAACGCATGGAGTGGATCCCGGCATTTGGCTTGAGCCTCGCCTTCCGCATGGACGGGTTGGCTCTGTTGTTTGCAGGACTCATTCTCGGTATCGGCCTACTCATCATCTTGTATGCGCGCTACTACCTGTCTGCTGCTGACAGCATGGGTCGTTTTTATGCCTACATGATGCTGTTCATGGGCTCGATGCTTGGCATTGTGCTGTCAGAGAATCTAATTCAACTAATGATTTTCTGGGAGCTCACCAGTCTCTCTTCGTTTCTTCTCATCAGTTATTGGCAGAATCGCGAAGAAGCGCGTCATGGTGCGCGCATGGCCTTGGCCATCACTGGCGCTGGTGGTTTTGCTCTGTTTGCGGGTGTTCTGCTGCTGGGCCATATTGTCGGTAGCTTTGAGCTCTCTGTGGTACTGGCATCCGGTGATCTCATTCGCGCACACCCGCTTTACCTTCCGACGCTCTTGCTGATCTTGCTCGGCGTCTTTACCAAGTCCGCGCAGTTCCCTTTCCATTTCTGGCTGCCGCATGCAATGGCTGCACCGACCCCGGTATCGGCCTATCTACATTCCGCAACCATGGTTAAAGCAGGCGTGTTCTTGCTTGCTCGCTTATTCCCGGCATTGTCCGGAACCCCCGAGTGGTTTTGGATTGTCAGCCTGATAGGCATGACCACCCTACTTATCGGCGCTTACATCGCACTCTATAAACACGATCTAAAAGGTCTCCTAGCCTACTCCACCATCAGCCATCTCGGACTCATCACGCTACTCTTTGGTTTATCAACACCGCTCGGTGCAGTTGCTGGCGTCTTCCACATCATCAATCACGCCATCTTCAAAGCTTCATTGTTCATGGCAGCCGGCATTATTGATCATGAGTGCGGCACCCGTGATATGCGAAAGATCAACGGCTTGTGGAAATACATGCCACATACCGCAACGCTCGCGATGGTGGCCTCGGCTTCTATGGCCGGCGTACCGCTCTTCAATGGCTTCCTCTCCAAAGAAATGTTCTTTGCGGAATCGGTGCAGGTAGCCAGTCATCATCTCGCTGGCTGGTTGTTACCTGCATTGGTTACCTTGGGCGGCGCATTCGCGGTCGCCTATTCAATCCGCTTTATTCATGATGTGTTTTTCAATGGTGAACCCATTGACCTACCCAAAACGCCTCATGAACCTCCACGCTGGATGAAGGTCCCAGTCGAGATTCTGGTGGTCCTGTGCCTAATCGTTGGGATTGCACCTGCGCTCTCCATTGCCCCATTACTTGAAATCGCTGCGCGTGGCACGCTGCAAAGCACTCTACCCGAATACCACCTTGCGCTCTGGCATGGCATGAACCCAGCCGTAGTGATGAGCCTGTTGGCGATGGTTGGCGGCAGCCTGATTTACCTTTTGCGTCGACCTCTCTTTGCACTGCATGACCGTGGCTTAGGACGACTGGATGCGCGCGCGCTCTATCACGGCATCTTGCATGGCTTGTATGCGTTATCCCGCAGCGTCACTCAGCACTTCGATATCGGTTCGCTACAACGTCAGATCTTCCTCCTGCTTCTGCTTGCTTTGCTGGTCATTGCAAGTCCATGGATTCTCCATGAAGCCGAACTAACTGGCGCTCGCTCAACGATGGAATTGAATGGGTTTGCCTGGGTTGTAGGAACAACTCTGATCCTGTCTAGCCTCGCAACCGTCCTCCTACATCGTCAACGTTTTATCGTATTCCTCCCCCTCGGGGCAGTCGGGTTGATGGTGGCGCTCATCTTCGTTGGGTTTTCTGCACCAGACTTGGCATTGACACAGCTCTCTGTTGAGATTGTGACCATCGTACTGTTGTTACTTGCGCTGTATTTCCTCCCACAATCCTCACCGCCTGAAGAGAATAAAGCGCGTCTATGGCGTGATGGCATCCTCGCCGTATTTTCTGGGGCCGCTGCAACGCTTTTGGCTTGGAGCGTTCTCTCACGGCCTTATGAAACCATCTCGGGCTTTTTCCTTGAAAACAGTATCCCGGGCGGCGGCGGCAGCAATGTGGTGAATGTGATCCTGGTCGACTTCCGCGGCTATGACACACTCGGTGAAATCACCGTGCTTGCGCTTGCCGCACTGGGCATCAGCGCCTTACTCCAAGGCCTACAACTCAATGCACCAGATCGAGATGCGCAACAACGCCTCTGGGACCACGACGCCCATCCGACAATTATGGCGACCTTGTCGCGGATTCTGTTGCCTTTTGCCCTTCTGGTCGCCGTGTTCATCTTGCTACGCGGACATAACCAACCCGGTGGCGGCTTTATTGCCGGCTTGATCGCAGTCGTAGCTATCATTCTTCAATACCTTGCCAATGGCAGCTACTGGATGCATCAGCGCTTCAAATATGAGGTCAGCCCTCTACTTGCTTGGGGTCTTGGGATTGCGACCCTAACGGGTGTGACAAGTGCCATGTTTAGGCACCCATTCCTGACTTCAACCTTTAGCCATCTGCACATCCCGGGTATCGGCGAAATTGAACTTGCTTCGGCCATGGCGTTTGACCTCGGAGTCTTTCTCGTCGTGTTGGGCTCAATCTTGATCATTCTGGTCCAGCTCGGATTCCTGCATCGCGCAAATCCAATTCTGGGGCGCTTTGAGGCACGCTCATGGAAGGACTGATTGCACTGGTCATCGGCGTACTGACTGCCAGTGGGGTATTTCTGGTACTGCGCGCGCAGACCTTTCCTGTAGTACTAGGCCTGACCCTGCTCTCTTATGCCGTCAATTTGTTCTTGTTTGTCATGGGTCGTCTAGCCATCGGCGTGCCGCCTGTGATCACACCCAATGCAACTGCATATGCGGATCCACTACCTCAGGCCTTGGTGCTGACGGCCATCGTCATTAGTTTTGGAATGACCGCCTTCGTTATCGTGCTTTCGCTCAAAGCCCGCGCGGAGCTTGGAAATGATCATGTGGATGGGCGCATGGAACATAAGGAGTCGCAGCAGTGAACTCCCTGTACATGCACCTCCCCATCCTGCCTGTATTACTGCCACTGGTTGCAGGAATCGTGTTATTGCTGCTTCAGGGCAGGGCAATCGTCCTGCAGCGCAGTATCAACTTGATCGCAACCCTTGGTTTGGTCGGACTCAGTCTTCTGACACTGGATCACGCGGCCAGTAGCACGCCGCAGGTTTATCTGCTCGGCAACTGGCCCGCACCCTTCGGCATTGTGCTTGTACTGGATATGCTCGCTGCATGGATGCTCGCCGCAACCGCAGTGCTTGCCCTATTCGCATTGGGCTACGCATGCATTGGTACGGACCAACAAGGTCGTTCATTCCATGTATTGTTTCAGCTACAACTCTTTGGCCTTAATGGCGCTTTCTTGACCGGCGACCTCTTTAATCTCTTTGTCTTCTTTGAAATCCTGCTACTCGCCTCATATGGCCTGTTATTGCATGGAGGTGGACGTGAGCGTGTACGTGGCGGCCTACATTTTGTTGTGATCAATCTCGTTGGCTCCACACTCTTTCTTTTTGCCGTCGGCACGCTCTATGGTGTACTGGGAACCCTGAACATGGCTGATCTTGCACTCAAGATCAGTCAAACCCCAGCTGAAAACCATGCATTGGTGCAATCCGCAAGCCTGTTGTTACTGATTGTGTTTGCGCTCAAAGCAGCGCTTCTGCCGCTCTACCTTTGGCTACCCTCTGCCTATGGCACGACCAGCGCCCCGGTAGCGGCTCTGTTTGCAATCATGACCAAAGTAGGCCTGTACAGCATCCTACGAGTCTTTGGCCTCTTCACAGACGATCTCAAGAGCCCTCTAAATACTTGGTTCTTCAATGCATTGATTCCGATCGCACTCGCCACGCTTTTGCTCGCAACACTTGGTGCACTTGCCAGCACGCGTCTACGCCAACAAATCGCCTATCTAGTCATTGCCTCAGCGGGGATGCTGTTGTTGAGCTTCAGCTTAGAGAATGTTCCTGCTCGGGCGGCAGGACTCTATTATCTATGGCAAAGCAGTTTCGCCACCGCCGCCGCGTTCCTCCTTGCCGACCTGATTCGCAATGCACGTGGCGACCACGCCGATCGATTTGAGCCAGGCCCGGTCATGCAGCGTGGCGTGCTTCTGGGCAGTTTGTTTTTTGTCACCGCGATTGCACTGGTCGGATTACCACCGCTTGCCGGCTTTTTGGCTAAATTTATGCTGTTACGTGCCGCAACTGAACATGCGCAAGTTGCATGGATTTGGGGGATCGTATTAACAAGCGGTGTGATTACATTGATTGCCCTCGCGCGTAGTGGCAGCCTGTTGTTCTATCGCGCCGAGGGCCCTGTGCGCGGCAAATACACAACGGCTTCATCCTCACAACTCGCACCCATCATTGGCTTGCTACTCGTCATCGGCTTCATGGTCGTTGCCGCAAACCCCTTGAGTGACTATGCCTTACGCGCCGCCCAACAGCTGGATGATCCGTCCCACTATCAAAACGCTGTACTCAACCGGGCAGCGACATCCCACCCCGCCAAAGGAGACATCCAATGAAGGTACGCTGGCTGCCTCACCCGCTCCTTAGCGCATCACTGACCTTGCTCTGGATCTTGCTGATGAATGCGCTTAGCACAGGCGCAGTGCTTTTGGGCCTACTCCTCGGGTGGGCCATTCCTTTCGCTACAGAGCGCTATTGGCCCGAACGTGTGCATATCCGCAAACCTATGACCTTGTTACGCTACATCGGCAATGTCTTGCTCGACATCCTCAAAGGTAGTATCTGGGTGGCGTATCGAATTCTCCGCGGCCCCCAACATCTACAGCCGGCATTTGTCATCATCCCGCTACGCTTGCGTAGCGAACTTGGTATCAGCCTACTGGCCAACACCATTTCTCTCACCCCTGGAACCGTTTCAGCAGTACTCAGCAAAAACCATCGCCATCTCACCGTGCATGCGCTTCATGCTCCTGACCCCGGCGCGATTGTTCATGAAATTCAACACCGCTATGAAACACCACTTCTAAGCATTTTTGAGGGAGGCGATGACCATGCTTGATTGGGTGATTCCGATTGCCTACGGCCTCGTTGGGCTCGCCTTTGTGCTGAGCTTCTACCGTCTATTACGCGGACCTGATGCACCCGATCGCATTCTTGCGCTGGATACACTGTATGTGAACACCATCGCCCTCTTCGTCTTACTCGGGATTGATCTCGGCAGCGCCATCTATTTTGAGTCTGCGCTCTTGATCGCGATGATGGGATTTGTTGGAACCATCGCACTGAGCAAATATTTGCTACGCGGTGACATCATTGAATAATCCAATACGCAAGACACGAGCATGACAGAGTCACTACTTTCAATTCTGATCCTTGTTGGCGCGATCTTTACCTTGATCGGCTCACTTGGACTTGCACGCTTACAGGATTTCTATACCCGCCTTCATGGGCCCACCAAGGCGACGACGCTGGGGGTCGGCAGCCTACTGATCGCGTCTTCGATCTATTTCAGTACGCATAACGAGGGACTCAGCTTGCATGAGGTGTTGGTTACGATCTTTCTCTTTATTACCGCACCGGTCAGCGCTCACCTATTAGCCAAAGCAGCTCTACACCTAAAACTCAAGACGCTAGCCGCCCCACCAACGCAGGACCAAGAAAAATAAACAAATGGTGTTAAATCGATTTGCGTAGATACAGCACCAACACCAACGCGAACAACGTCACGACCCAAACCAGCATATAGATCTGCATCGAGCGCCGCGCCTTCTCCTGCTCATGCCATGTGCGCGGAGAAATGCCTTTGAAATAAAACACAGCCTTACTTGCTAGGTTCACAGAAACGATATTGATCGCCAGCAGGATCCCCGCACCTAACGCCAATTGGGCCTGTCCTTGCCCAAGCATCAAGCCCAAGGTTGCGGCAGGCGGCAACAAGGCCACCGCGACCATGACTCCAACCAACACACTCGACAATCCCGTTGAAAGGGAAAGCGCCGCTGCCGCACCAGAAGCCAACGCCAAAGCGATTGAATCTAGACCTGCATCGGTACGCGCCAACAGCTCGGGGCTATCCATAGCTTCAGGCCAAACCAAGCCGAGCACTATCGAGAGCAAAACCGAAAGCACAACTCCGACCATCAGTGTGCGCAATGATTTCCACATCAAGGGCACATCTCCCAACGCCGTTCCCAAACTTAACGCTAGGTTTGGACCCAACAGCGGCGCAATCACCATTGCACCAATCACAATCGCCACGTTATTTTCAATCAGACCAATCGCGGCAACGATGGTCGAGAAGATGACGAGCAATAGATAGTTCGAAGTAATTGAGGCGTTGCCTGCTACATTTTGATACAGCTCTTCGCGCGCCTGTGCGCGACTTGAGCCGGCCGAAGTTTCAGATTGTTCTGGACGTGGCAGCGAGGCCTCAACCGGCATGACTGTGACGCGAGCAGTGGGCTGCGCACCTAAAATATTTTGCAAGGCATCCAACACCCACTGCAGCCCATCATCTCGCACCAACAGACGAATCTGACGCATGCCGTCCTCGCAAACCGGGCCGACCCGCATATCGAATACTGATTCTTTGTCTGCGATAGCGCGGATCGTATCGATACTCCCAGAATCCGAAACGATCTCAACAAATTTCATGGCGTTGAATCCTATAGCCCCCATGCGGGAAGCAGTTGTTGCGGAACCTCCAGCTGATCCAGAATTCGCGCAACCACGAAATCAATCGCACGCGCCAGAGTCTGTTCGCCCTGATAAAAACCGGGGTTGGCTGGAAGAATGCATGCACCCGCCTGCGCGAGCGTCAACAGGTTTTGCAAATGAATGGTCGAGAGTGGTGTCTCGCGCGGCACCACAATCAAGTTGCGGCGTTCTTTGAGCATGACATCTGCAGCACGCTCCATCAGATTATCGCTCGCACCCGTTGCCATCGCCGAAACCATCCCCATCGTACAAGGACAAACCACCATCGAACGCGGCGCACCCGAACCACTCGCGACCGGCGCCATCCACTCCTGCGTCCCGAACACCTCAAGCTGCCCTTCGGC
>CAZZIQ010000046.1:0-8665 GCA_964654355.1 uncultured Piscirickettsiaceae bacterium | reverse complement strand
CCCTGACCCGTGCGAGTCGAAACTGAGCAAACAGAGCTATGAAATTCACTGCCAGCATCATCGCAGCAACCGTCCTGATGCTCTTGAGTACTACGGCCAAGACAGCAGAAACGGAAGCCAACACGCTGCGATTCAAGGTGTTATTGGATGACACTCCGATTGGAACTCACAATTTTCGGATTACCGGCGACCGCAGCTATCGCACAGTCGAGACTCGTGCGGACTTTAAAGTTAGCTTATTTTTCATACCAGTATTCCTATACGACCATGACAACACTGAGGTCTGGACAGAAGGCTGTCTACAAGGACTGGACTCAGAAACAAACTCCAACGGACAGACCTTTCGTGTTTCGCTGGATCGTAGCGTCAATGGCTATTCCATCACCACCCTCGATGACTCAAGTGAACATCTAAGCACTTGCCTCAGTAGCTTTGCTTACTGGGATCCAGCCTTTTTGGGGCAATCACGCCTGCTCAATTCGCAGACTGGCAAATTGATCGACATAGCGGTCGAAGAGCTAGGAAAGATCAACTTGGAGTGGTTACCCATCGACACAGAAGTTGAAGGATTTGCCATCCTTGCCGAATCCGATGGTATCGATATCCGTGTCTTTTATGACAAAGATGACCGCTGGGTAGGACTGGAATCCCGCCTAGAGAATGGACGCCTCATGCGGTATTTGCCGAATTTTGATCCGGCTTGAAAAAATATGTACAAATTTTTTGACATTGTACAGTTTCTTGTCTAACGTTCCGAAAACCTATACAGCCAACCCGGTACCGAAGGAAATCCGATGTCCAACGCCCTCGCCCAAGGCCTCAGCGAAAACGGCCTACTCCCCGACGCGGTCATTCGCCTTGGCATCCGTGGCCTTCTGCGCGAACGCCTCAACGAGATCTGCGCCGACGATACCCTCGCCCGCGAAGCGCTGTTGCAAGAACACATTGCTCTGATGCAAGAAGGCCCGATTGCCTTGCTACCGGAAAAGGCCAACGAACAGCACTACGAAGTCCCGGCCGCGTTCTTCCAGCAAGTACTCGGCGCACAGCGCAAGTACAGCTGCTGCCATTGGGGCGATTCCCTTGATGCGGCCGATCTCAATCACGCAGAAGAGCTCGCGCTCGCGCAAACCGCGGAGCATGCACAACTGCAAGATGGCCAAGATGTACTCGAACTCGGCTGTGGCTGGGGCTCGCTCAGCTTGTGGATGGCGGCGCACTACCCCAATAGCCGAATCACCTCCGTGTCCAACTCCCATTCCCAAGGCGAGGCGATTCGCGCACTCGCTGCTGAGCGTGGGCTGAGCAACCTCGAGGTGATCACGGCCGATGTGAACGGCTTTGCTCCAAACAAAAACTTTGATCGCGTGGTTTCAGTCGAGATGTTTGAACACATGCGCAACTGGCCTGCTTTGTTCGCACGCATTCGTAGCTGGCTAAAGTCCGAGGGGCAATTTTTCATGCACGTGTTTGTGCATCAAACCACGCCGTATCGATTTGAAGATCGTGATGCCAGTGACTGGATGAGCCGTCACTTCTTCTCGGGCGGCATGATGCCGAGCATCGATCTGCCGCTGTCGTTCCAAGATGATCTGAAGCTGGAACAACGTTGGTTATGGAATGGTCAGCACTACGCCAAGACGTGTAATGCCTGGCTGGCCAACATGGATCGTCAGCGCAGCGCGTTGTGGCCCTTGTTTGAAGAAACCTATGGCAAAGACTTCGCCAAGCTCTGGTGGCAGCGCTGGCGCATCTTCTTCATGGCCTGCGCGGAATTGTTTGATTACCGCGGCGGTAACGAATGGCTGGTTGCACATTACCGCTTCTCACGTCGCTAGCTTCAAGCACAAGCATGCAAGCGCATACCCGCCGCGTCATCAGTAACTTCGTGCTGTTCCAGCTCGGCTGGTTCGCCTGTGTTCTAGGCGGTGCGCAAGGCTGGGCACTTTGGGGAGCACTTCTCAGTCTCTTGATCGTGTTGCGCCACCTGCAATGCGCGCAAGACATGCGCAAAGAGACCTATTTGCTCCTGCTCGCCGGCGCGATTGGCTTGGCTTGGGAAAGCGCTTTAGTGAATGCAGGTCTACTCATCTATCCCGATCCAATCGCTGAGATTGCTGGCATTGCGCTTGCACCCTATTGGATCTTGGCGCTGTGGCTGATCTTTGCCACCACCTTTAATGTCTCCATGCGCTGGCTGAAAGCACGCCTATGGCTGGCAGTGCCGTTTGGTGCGATCGGCGGACCGCTTGCCTTTCTCGCAGGTGAGAAACTGGGTGCAGTTGTGATTCCGACCCCAACTACAACCCTAATTGTTTTAGCGGCCGGCTGGGCACTCTGGTCGCCTCTGCTCGCCTGGACATCCCGTTACTGGGATGGTTTCGACGACGGCACCACGTCATCATCGGCGCTATCTGATCCCGCGAATGCAAACCGCTAAGACATGAACCTTGCCACCCCTCTTTTCATTGCGCCGCAACTCCCTGCACTCTGGGATGCTCTTGGGTTGATCATGTTGATTGCACTAGTCGGCTGGCTGTGGAGCTTCTGGCGCTCGAATGTCAACCTGGTCGATAGCCTGTGGTCGTTGTTGTTCCTTGGCGCAGCCTGCATTTATGCATGGCCATCTCTGCCGGATCCACGCACACAACTCATCTTGCTACTGATCAGCGCATGGGCCCTGCGCCTGTCCCTACATCTCCTGCGTCGAAATTGGGGGCATGCTGAAGATCGTCGTTACGCTGCGATGCGCGAGCGTAACTCACCCTTTGCATGGCGCAGTGTTTATATCGTGTTTGGCCTCCAAGGTGTGCTCGCCTGGATCATTGCTATGCCTCTGTACTATGCGGTCCAGCCGAGTACCGCGCTCACAGGAAATTTCAGCCTTCTCGAAATGATCGGACTGAGCCTCTGGGGCATTGGGTTTTTATTCGAGAGCATCGCCGACGCGCAGCTACACCGTTTTCGCCAAGCGCCCGAAAATCATGGACGCGTTTTAGATCGTGGTCTTTGGCGCTATTCGCGCCATCCCAACTATTTTGGGGAAGCTTGCATCGTTTGGGGTCTCTATCTCTTAGCGATTCCGACCGGCGGCGCCTGGACAGTCTTCGCGCCAATCTTGATGACGCTATTACTACTCAAGGTCTCGGGTGTCTCTCTACTTGAATCCGACATCAGCGAGCGTCGGCCGGCATATCAAGACTACATCCAACGCACCTCAGCATTCATCCCTTGGCCACCTCGTAAGCATCAACCACCTGCGGCGGAGCAATTATGAGAAAACTTCACCCACGTTGGCTCAGTGTCAGCAGCCTGCTGTTACTGCTCACCGGCTGTGCATCACATCCGCCAATGCCTACGGTGGAGCGGGTCGATCTCGATCGCTTCATGGGCACATGGTATGTCGTTGCCAACATTCCAACCTGGCTGGAACGCAATGCCTATAACGCGGTCGAGCACTATGCCCAGAATGCAGACGGCTCCATAGCCACCACCTTCCAGTTTCGCGATGGTGCCTTCGAAGGCCCATTAAAAACCTATCGTCCGACCGGCTTTGTTGTCGACGGCCAAAGCAACGCGTTATGGGGCATGCAATTCGTCTGGCCGATCAAGGCCGACTTCCGCATCGTCGATCTGGCGGATGACTACAGCCAAGTCATCATCGCTCGCCAAGCACGTGACTATGTCTGGGTGATGACTCGTCACCCTGAGTTTTCAGATGATGCCTTCGCTCATGTGCGCGCTCGTATTGCAGATCTTGGCTACGACGCCAGCGCCCTGCAGCGTGTACCACAACAGTGGCCGGAAGCAGAGCCGCGCTCATGAAAATCGCAATTGTCGGAACCGGGATTTCCGGGAATACCGTTGCTCATCACCTGCATCCTCAGCATGACATCACTGTGTTTGAAGCCCAATCACATATTGGCGGTCACACCCATACGCACGATATCGAACTTCAGGGCCTGCACTATGCCGTGGACACCGGCTTTATTGTTTTCAATGACCGCACCTATCCAAACTTTCTGAAACTGCTTGATGAGTTGATGATTGCAGCACAGCCGACCGAGATGAGCTTTAGCGTTCGTAGTGAAGATCGCAACCTGGAGTACAACGGAAACTCACTCAATACTTTATTTGCCCAGCGGCGCAACCTCGTTCGGCCCTCATTCCTTCGCATGATCCGTGACATCTTGCGCTTCAATCGAGAGGCGCTAACCCTGCTCGAACAAACGCAGCAAATCTCACTGGGCCAGTACCTGAGTGATGGCAGGTATTGTGAAGATTTCGTCCATCATTACATCATCCCTATGGGGGCCGCGATCTGGTCGACCGACCCACATTCGATGATGGACTTCCCCGCGCAATTCTTCATACGCTTCTTCCGCAATCACGGTCTGCTCGAAATCAATAATCGCCCGCAGTGGTATGTCGTTCGTGGTGGGTCACGCGAATATGCGCAGGCCTTGGTTGCACCCTTCCGCAGCCGGATTCATCTCAACACTCCAGTCAGCAGGATTCGTCGCTTCACCGAGGGCGTAGAAATCCATGTGCAAGGACGCGCACCTGAATGGTTTGATGCTGTATTTATCGCCTCGCACAGCGATCAGGCTTTGGCGATGTTGGAGCAGCCTAGTGTTGCAGAGCGAGAGGTCCTCCGTGCGATCCCGTATCAGGAAAATGAGGCAATTCTGCACACAGACACCGCACTCCTTCCCAAACGCAAAGCCGCTTGGGCTGCATGGAATTACCACATTGATCGGGACAATGCAGCAGGCGCGACCCTGACCTATAACATGAACATCCTACAGGGCTTACAGGCGCCCGAAACGTTATGTGTGACACTGAATTCCGACGCGAAAATTGACCCGCGTAAAATTATCAAACGCATGCACTATGCGCATCCGCTGTATGGGCCGGAATCCGTAGCGGCACAGGCACGCCAATCAGAGCTCAATGGGGTTCAGCGAACGTTCTTTTGTGGCGCATATTGGCGGAACGGATTCCACGAGGATGGCGTCGTATCCGCACTAACCGCCCTCAACGATTTCAATCAGCTCATCGGCACTCAACATCATGACGCACAGCTGCCTCTACGTCGGGCAAGTTAGGCATCGTCGGCACAGCCCAAAGCCGCACGCCTTTCGTTATCGCCTGTACTTGCTCTATCTCGATCTTGACGAGATCCCTCAGCTATTTCAACGCCTGTGGCTATGGTCAGCGCGACACTTCAATCTCGTTTGGTTTCGTCGAGGTGATTATCCTGGGGACGCCGCGCAAGCGTTGAGCGACAGCATTCGGAATCAGGTTGAAGCGCATACTGGCGAGCGCCCGGGCGGCCCGATTCGACTCCTGACCCAGCTGCGTCACTTTGGCTATGGCTTCAATCCGCTGAGCTTGTTTTATTGCTTCAATGCGGACGGCACCGAGGTCGAGACCATCGTCGCGCAAGTACGCAACACCCCTTGGTCAGAATCGATTGTATATGTACTACCGATTGCCCCTGAACGTCGCGGTGACCGCCATGTATGGCTAAAGAATCGAAAGGCGATGCATGTGTCGCCGTTCATGCCGATGGATCTCGATTATCACTGGATCCTGCAGCTTCCCGGTCAGCATCTCGGCGTACACATTGAAACTCTACGCAATGGTGAGTGTCTATTCGATGCCACGCTCACCTTACAAAAGAAAGAATGGTCCTTTCGCAATCGGCTGTTTGCATTGTTGCGCTATCCAGCCATCAGCCTACAGGTGATTCTCGGCATTCACTTTGAAGCCCTGCGCTTGTGGCGCAAGGGCATCCCCTTCCATCCGCACCCGCCCTCAAGAAACTGATTATGAAAACCAGCATCGTCGCCAGGACAAACACATCACCCTCAGCGCCCCAAGCCTCCGTAGCGGCGAATCTGAGTGCGATGGATCGGCTCGCACGCACAGTGGTCCTGAAGCAACTGACAAAGATCCAGACCGGAGAACTTACCCTCGTTGAGCAGGGACAAACTCATCAATTTGGCGCCCCACTCCGACTTTCCAGTCCGGCACCCATGCCCCTCGCAACGCAGCCGCTACGCTGTGAAGTCACGGTTCATCACCCCCACTTCTGGCGCGACATTCTGCTGGGCGGCAGTGTTGGCGCAGGTGAGGCGTATATCCGTGGCGATTGGACCTGCACGAACCTGACCGCGCTGATCCGTATATTGCTGCGGAATCGACCCGTGCTCGACAAGATGGACACGCGCCTCAGTCGCATCAAGGCCCCCCTACAGCGTCTTGGACACCTCCTACGCCGCAACACACGACAAGGAAGTCGGCGCAACATTGAAGCCCACTACGACCTCGGTAACGACTTGTTCCGCCTATTCCTTGATCCAACCTTGATGTATTCCAGCGCGATCTATCCCGCCCGAGAAAGTACGCTGGATCAGGCGGCCACGCATAAGCTCGATCACATCTGCCAAACACTCAATCTTCAACCAGAAGATCACGTTCTGGAAATTGGCACGGGCTGGGGTGGTTTTGCCCTCCATGCAGCCCGTCATTACGGCTGCCATGTCACCACCACTACGATCTCTCCGGCGCAGCATGCCGAAGCGCAAGCGCGGGTACGCGCAGCAGGCCTGGAAGATCAGATCACCCTCCTACTCGAAGACTATCGTGACCTCGAAGGCCAATACGACAAGCTGGTCTCCATTGAAATGATTGAGGCGATTGGCCATCAGTATCTCGATACCTACCTCAAACAATGCGAGCATTTATTACGGCCCGGCGGTGAGCTATTAATCCAGGCCATCACCATCGATGACCGCCAGTATGAAGCCGCCTTACGCGAGGTCGATTTCATCAAACAGTACATCTTCCCGGGCGGCTTCCTACCTTCGGTCACCGCACTGATGAAACACATGACCCGTGCGACCCAATTACAGGTCGTTGGCCTCGAAGACATCGGCCTGCATTACGCACGCACCCTGTTCGACTGGCGTACCCGCTTTTTGGCTCAGCTTAGCGAAGTCCGCAAGCTCGGTTACAGCGATGCCTTCATTCGCATGTGGACCTTCTACTTGCAGTACTGCGAAGGCGCCTTCCTCGAGCAGTACATCAGCACAATCCAATTGCGGCTACGCCGGCCGTCTGCCCTCAACAGCATTTCTTCCACATCGCGCGCATAAAAAAACGGGCGACCGAGGTCGCCCGTTCCCAAGCATGGCAGTGCTTTTTATTGTGCGGCTGGCGGAGCCATCATCGGCGCCGGGTAGCCATAGCCATACGGTGCGCCGTATGGACCATACTGCGGATAAGCCGGAGCACCATAACCACCGAAGTAGCTGTTGCCACGACCCTGGAATTCACGCGTCTGCTCCATGTTGGCATTGCCACGGCCACGAATACTCATGTCAAAGTCGCCGCTACCTGCGCCGGTGCCTGCGCCACGGCCTGAGCCATCACCCGAGCCATAGCTGTTGCCATAACCGGACTGGTTGTTATTACCGAACTGTGCCTGTGCAGCACCGAAAACCAGCGCAGATGCAGCAGCCACACCGAGAACAGCGACCTTCTTGAATGCCTTCATGTTTAAATTTCCCATTGGTTTGGAGGAGACCCCATCCTCCTATTCTGCCTGACAGGTGTCAATCCGAGTTTGGCCAAAAAAGCTCAGCTACCCCTACACTGATTATTTCAACTTATTGTTTATAAAAATTTTCTTGAAACAATCCGAAACAATCGATTGATCCAAACTCCCAGACCTTCTAAGGTCGCAAAGGTTCAGCTTGACTAAAAAATAAGCAAAACAGCATGTATTTAAGGAGGCGGCTTGTGAACTACGATGCCAACCAAGTGCTTCTCCAGACCAGCCGGTCGGAGGAACTGAAGAAAAATCTCACCGAAATCTTCAAGCACAATCGAGAAAAACAACAAGCATTTAAGTCCCACGAACGCAAATCCAGCCCCGTTCTGAACAGCGCCTACAACCAGTTTGGTAACACCAAGAAGGATTCATGAAAAACCCTTCATAAAGGCACACTGACCCTATTCCCAAAACAAAAGGCCCTCGCAGGGCCTTTTGTTGTTTTTAAAGTACATAAGTCTCAGTCGAGATACTGGACGTAGTTCAAGATCGCTTCGTTCACACGATTGTTATTCATCAACGTGATCATGGCTGATTGTCCAAGCACCTCGAAGGCGGCTTCAAAACCCGATTCACCGCTCACCGTCATCAACTGATCGGCTTCAGTCCGACAGTCCTTCATCATGAGCCGCTTGAATAGGCGAGCCATGGAAATATCGCTCGCGGTTCGTTGCGACAATGTGGTTGATGACAAATCCGCCAGCTCTGGATGAACCGACATCGCACCAAACATCCAACGCATGACCGCAATCTTGTCGGCGTCATCCGTGGAGCTGATCAAACAGCGTGAAAGATCATCTGTAAAGACATCGGCTTCTGCCTTTGGAGAAGCCAATGCCGCGCCCGTGAAGATGAATGCAGACGCAACTAAACCTGCCAAAGCGTTCATATCGAAACTCCAAAAAAGTCGCTCAATTTGTCACTGTGGCGCATGCATTGCATGACAGCACCAATAAAAAAAGGAGTTAGCAATGCTAACTCCTTTTTTGGATATGGCGCGCCCGGCACGATTCGAACGTGCGACCGCCTGGTTCGTAGCCAGGT
>CAZZIQ010000045.1:0-8736 GCA_964654355.1 uncultured Piscirickettsiaceae bacterium | reverse complement strand
GTGAAGTTGGTACCACCAATCCCACCCAAGCTCGAAATGGAGAAGGTGCCACCCTGCATGTCGGCCGAGGTCAACGCGCCATCACGGGCACGTTGCGAGATTTCCATCAACTCGCCCGCCAGATCGGTGTAACTCTTCTTGCCGGCATCGCGCACCACCGGCACGACCAATCCATCCGGCGTGTCGACTGCAACGCCAATGTTGTAGTACTGCTTAAGGATGAGGTTGTCGCCGTCCAACGAGGCGTTGAACTGCGGAAATTCTTTCAGCGCATTGACTACGGCCTTGATGATGAACACCAACGGCGTGATCTTCACGCCCTTCTTCGCCGCCTCGTCTTTCACCGACTTACGGAATTCTTCCAGCTCAGTGATGTCCGACTCATCAAACTGCGTGACATGCGGAATATTGAGCCAGCACGCCGTGAGATGCTTGCCTGATATCTTCTTAATGCGCGACAACGGCTGTGATTCGACCGGACCAAACTTAGCAAAATCGACCTTCGGCACCGAAGGAATCGCACTGCCAACCGCGGCCGCAGGTTGATTTAGCGCCTGCTTCACAAACGCTTGCACATCTTCTTTGAGAATACGTCCCTTCGGACCACTGCCACGCACGCGATTTAGATTCACGCCCAGCTCGCGCGCAAAACGCCGCACCGAAGGTGAGGCATGCGCGTTCTTTTGTCCGGCCAAGCTATCTGGCGCAAACGGCATTTGATCAACCGCAGGCGCTGCAGGCGCTGCGGTTGGCGCCGGCGCAGCGGCAGCGGGCGTCGGTGCAGACGAAGAAGCACTGGCCGCGGCCGTTGCCGCAGGCTTGTCGTTGGAGGGTGCTACCGCGGCGGCCTCGGCACTGACCTCTAACATCAAAATCAATGCACCCTCGGCAACCTTGTCGCCGACGGCCACCTTCAACTCTTTCACGACACCCGCGGCAGGCGATGGAATCTCCATCGTTGCCTTGTCGCTTTCCAATGAGATCAGCGAATCATCCGCCGCAATCTCATCGCCGACTGCAACCAGCACTTCAATAATCTCGACACTGTCGAAATCACCAATATCGGGAACTCGAACTTCCTGTACAGACACGGTTCTTCCTCGCGTGTTATGGCTGAGTTACAGCGTCAGCGGATTCGGACGCTCTGGATCGATACCATACGTCTGCATCGCCTTCGCAACCTGCGCCTTGTCGAGCACACCATCCGCGGCCAAAGCCGCCAGCGCAGCATGCACGACATGGAAGCGATCCACTTCAAAGAAGGCGCGCAACGCCTCACGCGTATCACTACGCCCAAAGCCATCCGTACCCAGCGCGACAAAACGACGTGGTACGTAACCACGCACCAGCTCAGAAACCGCACGGATGTAGTCGGTCGACGCAATCACGGGGCCTTCCGTTGATTCCAACTGCGCAGTGATAAATGGCACACGTGGAGCAGCATCCGGATGACGCAGATTCCAACGAGCAATGTCATCACCTTCGCGCGCCAACTCAGTAAAGCTGGTCACACTCCAGACATCGGCAGACACGCCCCAATCCTTTTCGAGAAGATCGGCCGCTGCTTCAACTTCACGCAGAATCGTGCCTGCACCCAACAACTGCACGCGTGGCTTGTGCGTACCGCCCTGCTTCAAGCGATAAATGCCCTTAAGGATGCCTTCCTGCGATCCCTCCGGCATCGCCGGCTGATGATAATTTTCATTCATCGCGGTCAGGTAATAGAAGACGTTCTCCTGCACCTGGAACATGCGACGCATGCCATCTTGCACGATGACCGCCATTTCATAGGCATAACACGGATCGTAGGTCACGCAGTTCGGGATCGTGTGCGCCATCAACAAACTATGGCCGTCTTGGTGCTGCAAACCTTCGCCATTCAACGTCGTGCGTCCCGCAGTACCGCCCACGAGGAAGCCGCGCGCCTGAATGTCACCCGCGGCCCAAGCCAAGTCCCCAATACGCTGAAAACCAAACATCGAGTAATAGATGTAGAACGGCACCATATTGATGCCATGGTTGGCGTAGGCCGTACCTGCGGCAATCCACTCCGCCATCGCTCCGGCTTCGTTGATGCCTTCTTGCAGAATCTGACCCTTGGTATCTTCGCGGTACCACATGACCTGGCCCGAATCTTCCGGCTCGTACAACTGACCGGAAGAGGAATAAATACCGAGCTGACGGAACAGGCCTTCCATGCCGAAAGTGCGTGCCTCATCCGGCACAATCGGCACAATGTTTTTGCCAATCTTTTTGTCACGCGTGAGGATGGAAAGCAAACGCACAAACGCCATCGTGGTCGACATTTCGCGATCACCACTGTCCTTCAACAACAGATCAAACGCTTCTAAGCCCGGCACTTCCAACGGTGCCGCATTGTCGCGACGCTGAGGCAGATAACCACCCAAGGCCTTGCGACGCTCATGCATGTATTGCATCAGCTCGCCATCAGCATCCGGCTTAATGAACGGAATCTCTTCGATCTTTTCATCCGAGACTGGAATCGAGAAGCGATCACGGAAGCGGCGCATGTGTTCCATGCCCATCTTCTTCTGCGAGTGTGTCGTGTTCTGACCTTCACCCGCCTCACCCATGCCGTAGCCCTTGACCGTGTGCGCCAAGATGACAGTCGGACGGCCGGTATGCTTCACTGCAGCGGAATACGCGGCGAAAACCTTGCGTGGATCATGACCACCGCGTTCCAACTTCCAGATGTCTTCATCGGTCATGTCAGCAACGAGGTGCAGCAACTCCGGATACTTACCAAAGAAATGCTCGCGCACATATGCGCCGCCCTTGGCTTTGTACGCCTGATATTCACCATCGACGGCTTCCATCATGCGCTTCATCAATAAGCCACTCTTGTCGCGCGCAAACAGCGCATCCCAAGACGAGCCCCACAACACCTTGATCACATTCCAGCCGGCACCGCGGTACAGTGCTTCCAGCTCCTGCACGATCTTGCCATTGCCGCGTACCGGACCATCCAGGCGCTGCAAGTTGCAGTTCACCACGAATACGAGGTTGTCGAGCTTTTCACGTCCGGCCAGCGACAAAGCACCGGAAGATTCCGGCTCGTCCATCTCGCCATCCCCCAAGAAAGCCCAGACCTTGCGCTGATCGGTATCGCGAATCGCGCGATGCTGCAGGTATTTCATAAAGCGCGCTTGATAGATCGCCTGCAACGGCCCCAGTCCCATGGATACGGTCGGGAACTGCCAGAAGTCCTTCATCAGCCATGGGTGCGGATAGGACGACAAGCCCTTGCCATCTGATTCAAAACGGAAGTTGTGCATCTGCTCATCACTGATGCGACCTTCCAAGTAGGCCCGCGCATACATCCCCGGCGCGCTGTGGCCTTGCGTAAAGATTAGATCAGCGCCCTGCTCGGCATCTGGACCTTTGAAGAAATGATTGAAGCCCACGTCATACAACGTTGCCGCCGAGGCAAAACTCGCGATATGACCACCAACCGCACCAGGTCGCTGATTCGCTTTCACGACCATCGCCATCGCGTTCCAACGGATATAGGCACGCAGGCGCGCTTCTAAGGCTGGGTCACCCGGCAAACGTTCTTGTAGGTGCACCGGAATGGTATTGATGTACGCCGTCGTCCCACTGCACGGGAGGTTTGCGCCGGAACGACGCGCGCGATCTGCAAGTTGATCCAGCAGGAACTGCGCGCGCTCATGGCCTTCCGCTTCAATGACCGCGTCAAGCGCATCCAGCCATTCGCGGGTTTCTTGCGGGTCATGATCCACGTGGAGAGGGTTCTGGTCGGTCATCCTTGATTCTCGTTGGAGTGTCAGCACCACAGCCGGGATTCAGCCACAGGCGACACGGGTCTCCGCGGCTCGGATGGAACACGCGGGAAGGTCGGCGCAAAACGAGGATTCCATCTTCGATCGAGGCCTCACGCCGGGCACAAAAACGCCCGCTATCATCCGTTTTTGGGCCCTTTCGGTCAAGAAAATCGCGACCTTGCAGGTCGCCAAGACGCAGAAATCACCCGTGTTTGCGGTATCCTCAGCAGCCATGTCGAGCCACAAAACACTCACCCTCCGTCGCCCTGACGACTGGCATTTGCACCTGCGTGACGGCGACGCCTTAAAGGCGGTAGTCGGCCATACCGCTGCACAATTTGGGCGCGCCATCGTCATGCCCAACCTGCGCCCACCGGTACGGAGCGTCGCGGAGGCCGAGGCCTACCATGCGCGGATACGGGCTGCCTTGCCGGCTGGCAGCACTTTCGAGCCGCTGATGACGCTTTATCTAACCGATAACACCGCGCCGGAAGAAATTGCGCACGCGGTCGAAAGTCCACTGGTGCACGCGGTGAAGTACTACCCGGCTGGTGCAACGACCAACTCGGATTCGGGTGTAACCGACCTCGCCAAGCCGCGTGCCGCACTCGAGGCCATGGCGGAACTGGGCTTGCCGCTATTGCTGCATGGCGAGGTAACCGACAGCCATGTCGATGTGTTTGATCGCGAAGCGGTATTCATCGAAACCCTCCTCAAACCGTTGCTCACTGACCTACCCGACCTCAAGATCGTCCTAGAACACGTCACCACCCGCCAAGGCGCGGAATTTGTTCGTAGCGCAGGCGACAAGGTCGGTGGCACGTTGACCGCACATCACCTGCTGATGAACCGCAATGCGATGTTCCAAGGCGGCATCCGCCCACACCACTACTGCTTGCCGATTCTCAAACGCGAGGAACATCGCGAAGCGCTACTCGAAGCGGCAGCGGAACATCCACGCTTTTTCCTCGGCACGGACAGCGCACCGCATGCTAAAAACGCAAAAGAACATGGTTGTGGCTGTGCTGGGATGTACACCGCGCATGCGGCAATGGAGCTTTATGCCGAGGCCTTTGAGCATGCACAGGCGCTGGATCGACTCGAAGCCTTTGCCAGCGAACGCGGCCCCGACTTCTATGGCCTGGCGCGCAATGCAGACATGATCACACTGGAAAAGGTGGATTGGGACGTGCCCACAAGCTATCCGCTCGGCGCCACAGAGGAAGTCGTTCCGCTACGCGCCGGCGAAACCGTACACTGGAAACTGCAGAGCGAAACGCGCTAACCGCGCAAAGAGCGATTACGCTGCGTTTTCCGCTTCTTCCTCGCAGTGTCGTTGGAGATGCTCGGGCAGACTACGCCGCCCTTCAGGTAAGGCGAGGTGCGCCAACTCACACAAAGCAGAGCGGTAGACTCCACGCTTGAAATAGACCACCTCTTCGATCGGCGTCCAATAATCAATCCACTTCCAGTCATCAAACTCGGGGGTACCGACGCTGTCGAAACGTACCGTCGATTCCTCGGTGTTCATGCGCAACAAGAACCATTTTTGTTTTTGCCCGACACAAAGCGGCTTACGGCCAAACCGAATGCAGCGCTTCGGCAAGCGATAACGCAGCCAACCCCGAGTCTCGCCCAGCACTTCAACATGCTCAGGCAGCAAACCGATTTCTTCATAAAGTTCGCGAAAGCAGGCATCCTGCGGACTTTCTTCCTGCTTGATGCCGCCCTGAGGAAACTGCCAGCCAGACTGACCCACACGCTTGGCCCACAGCAATTGTCCCTGACCGTTCGTCAGGATGATCCCCACATTCGGGCGATATCCGTCAAAGTCGATCATGGCCAGCGTGTCCCTCGTGCGTGTCTGATTGCTGGAATGGGTGAGCGCAAAATCTTAGCATAGCCTGCTGACTGCCCGCGCCCGTAGTTCGCGACCTCATCGAATCCCCTGGAAAAACCCCATGCCACTCGCACTTTTTGACCTCGACAACACCCTCATTAACGGGGACAGCGATCATCTCTGGGGCGAATTCCTCGTTCGTCATGGACGCGTCGATGGCGCGCACTACCGCCGCGAAAACGATCGCTTCTATGCGCAATATCTTGAAGGCACACTCAACATTGATGATTGGCTCGCATTCCAGCTCGCCCCACTTGCCGCCAATACGCCTGCTACCTTGGCCGCTTGGCATGCTGAGTTTATGCGGGATGAGATCGAAGCAATTTTACTACCTGCCGCGCAAGACTTGATTGATGATCACCGTGCGCGCGGCCACACCGCCCTGATCATCACCGCGACCAATCGCTTTATTACTGAACCGATTGCAGCGCGCTATGGTATTGATGCGGAACACCTCATCGCCACCGAACCTGAGCGCAATGCGCAAGGCGTCTTCACCGGCAAGATTGTCGGCACGCCTTGTTATCAGCATGGCAAGATCACGCGCCTGAACGCATGGATGGCACAACATGGCGCGAATCTCGAAGACAGTCACTTTTACAGCGACTCCCATAACGACTTACCATTACTGCGCGCCGTCACCCATCCCACCGTTGTGCATGCCGACCCGACCCTAGCGGCCGCGGCCCAGGCCAATGGCTGGCCTTCCCTTGATCTGCGCTAACGTCTTGTCATGACGCCTGCACGCGGCCTGCCGTTTCTATTGTTCCTGGCCGTACTGGCATTGCTGTCTGCAGGCTATGCACTGAGCCACGGCAGCGTTGCCTTTGACTTCAGTGCACTCAGCACGGCACTGAGCGGTAGCAGCGGTGCTGAACAGACCAAGCTTCAACAACAGATCTTGCTCGAAGTACGCGCGCCTCGCGTCGCGCTCGCATTTGCCGTCGGAGCCTTACTCGCCCTTGCCGGTGTCTTGATGCAAGCCTTACTGCGCAATCCACTCGCCGACCCCTATGTGCTCGGCTTGTCCGGCGGTGCCGCCAGCGGCGCATTGCTTGCGCTGCTTTTACATCTACCCCTATGGGGCCAACAACTTGCTTCATGGACCGGCGCAGCACTGTCGATGGCGTTGGTGTTGTGGCTCGCTCGCGACCCCTCGGGGCGAAGCGCAACCCGTTTTCTCCTCACCGGTGTGGTGCTGGCTGCGGGCTGGGGCGCACTCATTAGCTTTGTCTTGGCCATCGCGCCGGATGCCGGACTGCGCGGCATGTTGTTTTGGCTCATGGGTGACTTGTCGATTCCGCAATCGGCCGCGCTGCCATGGTGGGCGCTGCTGCTCGGCCTCCCACTCACCTGGCTCCTGGCGCGGCCACTGGATGTCCTGACCCAAGGCGAGCTCAGCGCGCGCAGCGTTGGGATTTCCGTCGGTCGCGTACACCTTCTTTTGTTTGTACTGGCGTCGCTGTTAACTGCAGCCGCGGTCAGCGTTGCCGGCCCGATCGGGTTTGTCGGCTTAGTGGTTCCGCACCTATTACGGCTCGCGGGTGCCCGCCACCACCGCATTCTCTTGCCCGCATCCGCATTGGCCGGCGGCACGTTACTGTTGCTTGCTGACACCGTGGCACGGACGGCATTTATCCCCCAACAGCTTCCCGTTGGCGTACTCACCGCCGCACTCGGGGTTCCACTGTTCCTTTGGTTATTGCAGCGGAGTCGATAATGAGCGCTCGACTCTATACCCAAAATCTCGATGTCCAGATTGCGCAAAAACACGTTGTGCGCGGACTCGATCTACAGATCAAAAGCGGTGAAGTCTGGGTAATCTTGGGTCAAAACGGGATTGGCAAAACAACCTTGCTGCATACCCTTGCGGGACTGCGTAAGGCAGACGCCGGAACCATTGGCCTTGATCATGTACCACTTGCGCAGTGGAACGGTCGACAACGCGCGCAACGCCTCGGCTTGTTGCCGCAACGCAGCGAAGACGTGTTCTCACAGAGCGTCCTTGATGTTTCACTCGCCGGTCGCTATCCCTATCTACCCTTATGGCAAAGCATTGGCAGCGCTGATTTACAGCATGCGCAAGCGGCGTTAAAGGCGCTCGACATCACTGACTTAAGTGAACGCGATGTGCGTCATCTCTCGGGAGGTGAGCGCCAACGCGTCGCCATTGCCAGTTTGCTCACACAAGACCCAGATGTGGCGCTACTGGATGAACCGATTGCGCATCTCGACTTGCATCATCAGATGCAAGTGTTGTCATTGCTACGTAATCGAACGCAACAGCAGGACCGGTGCGTGGTCATGGTGCTGCATGACGCCAACCTCGCGTGGCAGTTCAGTTCCCACGTTTTACTGCTGTATGGACAAGGCTGCTGGGAAGCTGGGCCCGCACATCAATTGCTCACTGCGGAACGCCTGTCGCGCCTGCTCGCGCATCCGATCGAGCAACTGGAAACCCGTCTCGGTCCAATTTTTCAGGCCCGTACCACGACCTAGCCCCATTGCCCGCGCAAGGCGACGCCCCCACATAAAAAACCCGACTCAACTTGCGGAAATCACAACCGCGGGCATAACATAAGCATTCAAGATTTTTCTTATTTACTTGAGCAAAATGCTCAGAAAACCTGCAAGGAGATTTCCGATGAAACTCAAATCCGCACTGCTCCTCTCTGCAACCCTCGCCTTTGCTAGCACAAGCGCGGTGGCCGCTCCGGCTTCCTACAAGAAATGCGCATCCTGCCACGGCGCGGATGGCGCGGGCCTCAAGGGTAATCCAACGATTCAAGGCCTCAGCGCAGAAGCCGCTAAGGCTGCATTGGTTGAATACAAGACCGGCGTACGCAAGCACCCAATCATGAACATGATGACCAAAGGCCTGAAAGACGCGCAGATTGATGAACTCGCTAGCTTCATCGCAACGCTGAAGTAAGCGCACCTTCGCGCAACTGACTGCACACGAGGCCGAGGCAACATCTTGTTGTATCGGCCTTTTTTATTCATATTCAAGAATGTTCGGAAAATTTGATACTG
>CAZZIQ010000044.1:0-9002 GCA_964654355.1 uncultured Piscirickettsiaceae bacterium | reverse complement strand
CATCCTCGGCATGCACCTCAGGTTTCGCAACCCCCGTCGAAACCAGGTCGCCCCCTAAGAGAGCAGCTATAGTGCGCCCACCCTACTGCTTTTTCAAGGCAAGGTTGGTGTGCTAGGCAATACGCTGCGCAATATAAAAGCCATAGCTGACGAACGCGCGATAGCGCTCGTACAACGCAATCTCGCTCTCCTCTTCGGCAACAATCGCGCGCACCGCATCGGAATCATGACGCTGTAGAAAATCAGCAAAGCCGTGGCGCAGTGGCTGGTAGTAGTTTTCCATCCAGCACTCGTCTGGAAGCGGGAAATATCCAAGCAGGCGATAGCCGTGCTGTTCCAGAATCGCGATTTTGTGGGATGCGGTGGCCACTTCTGGATACTGCGCATCCCAATGTGCTTGCAGAGGCTCAGGGCGTTCATGGGTTAACCAGGTCAACTCCGAAGCCGCGAGGATTCCGCCTGGCTTCAAGAAGCGCTTCCACTCGCGCACGCCCTGCTCAAAACCGATATTGTAGATCGCACCTTCCGACCAAATGACATCCAGAGAACTCTCCGCAAACGGCAGCGACTCCATCGAGGCTTCCTGCGGGGTAATCTTGGCAGCGAGCCCTGCCGCAATGGCGCGCTCACCAAGCACCTCTAAAAACGGCGCCAAGAAATCAACCGCCGTGATCTTCGCGTCTAATTCCTGTGCCAAGACCAAAGCGGAAGACCCCGTGCCACAGCCAATATCTGCGATTTGTAGGTTAGCTCTGTCTCGCAGGCCCGCAAGCTCAATGGCCCGACGCGTCATCGCATCAGAGCCTGGGCCTTGGCGGAGATTGCGCACATGCAAATCAAGTAAGAGTTCGAGTTCGTCCATCGGGCGATTGTAATGGATCAATGTCCCGACGTTGGCGTCACCAACACTTTCATTACCGCATCAGCAAGGCATAATCATGAGATAACGAGGTCAAAACTCAATGCATTCAAACTCACTCTTTCGCATTCCTCTTCTCTCGCTCACGCTACTTGGCCTCGCCGCCTGCAGCGAAGCGCCGCAAGACACTGCGGCAGCAAAGGCCGTACCGAAGGTACAAGTCGTTGTGGTTGCGCGAGGCGACACCACACAAACCCTACTCCTTCCCGGGCGTGTGCGTGCATTGCGTAGCGCCGAGGTACGCGCACGGGTGTCGGGCATCGTTGAGCAACAACGCTTCATCGAAGGCAGCGAAGTGGTTGCGGGCGATGCCCTGTTTCAACTGGACGATCGCACCTACCGTGCGGCTGCCGAAGCCGCTGCTGCCGAAGTCGAGTTTCAGAGCCTGCAGTTGCAGCGTATGCAACGCTTGTTGAGTTCACAAGCAGTGAGTCAGCAAGAAGTCGATCGCACGCGCGCAGCATTGCGCTTGGCCGAAGCCGCACTCGCACAAGCCAATCTCGATTTGGAAAACACCACCGTACCCGCGCCGATCTCTGGACGCATCGGGCGCGCGTATGTGACCGAAGGCGCACTGGTGGGTGAAAGCGATGCCACGCTGCTCGCGGTCATTGAACAAATGGATCCAATCGAAGTGCAATTCACCCAATCGCAACGCATCGCACTCGATCCAAAACACCTGCGCGGCGCGCCTACGCTTGAGCTCGACGATCAGACCTATGCGCATGCTGGACAACTGCGCTTGCAAGAGCTGCGCGTAAATCCGACCACCGGCACGCAAACACTCAAAGCCGAGTTCCCCAACCCCGAGCGTCGCTTACTTCCGGGGCAGTTTGTACGCGTCGCCATCACCCGCGATGCGGGCGACAAGGTGCGCGTGCCACAGCGCGCGGTGCTGAGTGGCGCTACCGGCATGCATGTCTTGGTCGTCGAGAACGGAACGCTGAAACAACAACCCATCGAGATCAGCTTGATGCTGGACAACGACTTCGTGGTCGAGTCGGGCTTGCAAGGCGGTGAATCCGTGGTTGTGACCGGTCTGCAAAAATTGCAGCCCGGCATGCAAGTTGAGGCCGTTGCGGCCACCACGCCGTAAGCGACGAAGCAACGACTACAGACATGGCACGCTTTTTCATCGTTCGCCCGATCTTTGCGTGGGTTATTGCGATTCTGATTCTGCTGATCGGTCTAATTGCCCTAAAGCAGCTTCCGGTGGCGCAATACCCGCAAGTCGCACCGCCGCAAGTCGCATTCAATGTGAACTATCCGGGCGCATCCGCCGAGCTGATTGAAAACACCGTCATCAGTCTGATCGAGCAAGAGATGAATGGCATCGAGCGTCTCTTGTATATGGAGGCGAGCTCAGAGCTGGGCGCAGGCACGCTCACCCTCACCTTCGAACCCGGTACGGATATCGACACCGCTTCGGTCGAAGCGCAAAACCGCTACAAACGTGTCGAGGCGCGCCTACCCGAAGAAGTGCGTCGTCTTGGCGTCCCGGTGACCAAACCACAGCGCAACTACCTCATGTTCATCGCGTTGTATTCCGAAGACGGTAGCCGCAACGCCATCGAGCTCGGCAGCTTCATGGCCACGCGCGTGCTCGATCCGATTCGGCGTGTGCCCGGTGTCGGCGAAGCCATCTTGTTTGGCACCGAATACTCCATGCGTATTTGGCTGCAACCCGACAAGCTGTTTAGTTTTGGCATCACGCCGGCAGATGTACGCAGCGCACTTCGCGCACAAAATGTGCAACTGGCCACCGGTGAGCTCAATCAAGCACCCGCCGCTGCAGGCGCCGAAGTCAACGCAGTCATCGTCACCCAAGGTCGTCTGGAAACGGTTGAAGAGTTTGGCAATGTTGCGATTCGCACGCTCGAAGACGGCTCGACTGTGCGCGTGCGTGATATCGCGCGCGTTGAGCTTGGCGGTGAAAACTACGCACGCTATGCACGCTTGGGCGGTCAACCGATCTCCGCCATTGCGGTGCGCGTCGCACCCGGCGCCAACGCACTGGATGTAGCCCATCGCCTAAAGGCGCGCATGGCGGAACTCGAATCCTTCTTCCCAGAAGGCGTGGGCTGGACGATCCCCTACGACACCTCGCGCTTTGTTGAGATCTCGATCTTTGAGGTGGTGAAAACACTCGGCGAAGCCATGCTTTTGGTGTTTGTGGTGATGTTTGTATTCCTCGGCCACTGGCGCACGACGCTCATCCCCGCCGTGGTGGTTCCGGTTTCACTCGCCGGTGCGATCGCCGGCCTCTATGCCTTCGGTTTCTCCATTAACGTTCTTACTCTCTTCGCCATGGTCTTGGCCATCGGCATCTTGGTCGACGATGCCATCGTTGTTGTTGAGAATGTCGAACGCATCATGCGCGAAGAACACCTCGCGCCATTGCCCGCCACCGTCAAGGCCATGGATCAAATCCTAGGTGCCATTCTTGGCATCTCGGTCGTGCTGTCGGTGGTGTTCATGCCGATGTTGTTCTTTGGCGGTTCGGTCGGCGCGATTTACCAACAATTCGCTGCAACCTTGATCCTGACCATGGCCTTCTCCGTGTTCATGGCGCTCTCACTGACGCCGGCCATGTGCGCCACGCTCCTGAAACGCAGTGAAGCCGAACACGATCAAGAGCGTCGCTTCAATCGATTCTTCGATCGCCTCACCTTCGGTTACCGCGACAAAGTTCGCGCAGTTTTGGGCCGTCGTGGTGCGTTCTTTGCGCTCTATCTCGGCCTCGTCGCGCTCACCGGCGGACTGTTCAGCCAACTCCCCGGTAGCTTCCTGCCGGATGAAGATCAGGGCTATTTGATTACGGCCATCCAACTCCCCGGCGGCGCAACCCAAGAACGCACGGTCGCCGTACTCGAGCAAGTGGAACAGTTCTACGGCGCACAACCTGAGGTCGAGAAGGTGATTGGTGTGGTTGGCTTCTCCTTCTTTGGTAGCGGGCAAAATGCGGCAATTGTGTTCACGCGCTTAAAGGACTGGTCAGAACGCACCGAGCCCAACGAGAGCGTGCAAGCCATCATCGGCCGCGCGTTTGGACGCTTCATGCAAATCCCTGATGCCTTGATCTTTGCGATAAACCCACCACCCATTCCCGAACTTGGTGCGGTTGGTGGCTTTGACTTCCGCTTGCAAGATCGTAGCGGCCAAGGACGCGATGCCTTGCTCAAAGTGCGCGATGAAGTGCTGAATAAAGCACGCGCCGATGCGCGCCTGTCCGGCATCCGTGGCGAAGGCCAAGGCCCCAGCCCGCAGCTCTACCTCGACATCGATCGCGACAAGGCGCAGGCCTTACAGATCAGTATCGCTGAACTGAATGACACACTGAGCGCTGCGATTGGTGTTTCGTATATCAACGACTTCGAGCGCGATGGCCGCATCCTGCGCGTGCAAATGCAAGCCGACGCCGAGTTGCGACGCACACCGCAAGACCTGCTCGCGCTACCGATCCGCAATCAACGCGATGAAATTGTGGCGCTCGCTGAAATTGCCACACCGCGCTGGACCACAACCCTACCCAAGCTCGATCGCTACAACGGTAATCCATCGACCAAGATCGCGGGTAATCCCGCGCCCGGCTATTCCACCGGCGAGGCGATGCAAGCGATGGAAGAAATCGCGCAAACCCTACCGCCCGGCTATGCATTCGACTGGTCCGGCACCTCGTTTGAAGAACGCCAAGCGGGCGCGCAAGCACCGATCTTGTTTGCGCTGTCGCTGTTGGTGGTCGTGCTGGCACTCGCAGCGCTGTATGAAAGCTGGTCGGTACCGTTCGCCGTAATCCTAGTGGTGCCGCTCGGCATCCTTGGCGCTGTGCTCGCGGTTGAATTGCGCGGCCTGCCCAATGACGTGTTCTTTAAAGTCGGTCTGATTGCCATCATTGGCTTGGCCGCCAAGAACGCCATCTTGATCGTGGAATTTGCGCGCAAGCTGCAAGACGAAGGCCGCGATCTGATGGATGCCACGCTGGAAGCCAGCCGTTTGCGTTTGCGCCCAATCTTGATGACCAGCTTTGCCTTCATCGGCGGCGTACTGCCGCTAGCGCTATCCAGTGGCGCAGGTGCTGCCGGACGCAATGCTGTGGGCACGGGCGTGGTCGGCGGCATGCTTGCGGCGACCTTCCTCGCGATCTTCTTTGTGCCGTTGTTCTACGCGCTGGTGCGGCAGTGGTTCCCACACAAACCGCGCACAGAGCTCGAGTAGAGGGAAAACTACAGCGCTTGCCAATAGCGATGCTCGTAATCGCGTACGCGATCGCGCACCGGTAAGCGCTGCCAGCCGAGCGCTTGAAAAAACGGCACGGCATCCGTCTGCGCCTTCACCAACACCCCAGCCATGGCCTCTGCTGCGGCCGCCTCAAGTGCGTGTTCGACAAGCATGCGGCCATGCCCCTGCCGATGTGCGGCAGGATCGACATAGATGCCGTGCAACAACAAACCCTTGGCCTGAGCGGGAGCATCTTCTGGTAGATCGCGTCGATCGGCCGGCTCCCATGCAGCGACACCGACCAAGGTCCCTGCCTGTTCAATCACACGCATGCCGAAGTGAGCAAAGTCGACGGCGTGATAGTGATAACTGGAGAGCGCGAGGCGCTTCACCCGCTCAGGCAAATCCCAAGTCATCACCGCCGCGCTGATGACCTGATTGATCTGCGGCAAGTCGCGGATGTGCGCCTCGCGCGCCTGTGCCTTGCTCTGCAACTGCGGTAAGCCTGCGCGCATCGCTGTCGATCCTTTACCCAATGCCAAGCCAGCGCGACTCGTCCTCGACAGCGCTTAGCTCAGCACCTGCGAGGCCTAGGCCAAACTCAGCGAAGGCCCACTGCGCACCTGACTGCAATGCCTGCCAATTCCATACGCTTGGGATGGACTCTGGGGCGCACTGAAATAACTCGTTGGCTGTGTTCATAACCGCCTCCTTGTTTTAGACGATCCCATTGCAACCAAGACCGTCGAAAAGCACAAATTGTTCTTTTCAACAGCAGCAATTTATTCAGCCAATGAATCTGCGAGGCCAGAGAGATGAGGACGGCGCAGGCGCCGAAACAAGCACAACGCGATGCGCGCTAGAGCGAAATTCAGAATTGGCTAGCGCTGGATCTGCGCATACTGCGCGTACAGACGCTGCAGGCGTAACACCAACATCAAGCCCAATACAAACAAACTGGCGCCGAAAACATCACCAACGAGATACTGCAGCAAGAGCTGTGCATGACCGTCTGGGATCAAGCTGGAATAAACAGAGATGGTCAGGATGCCATTGAGCAAGCCAGACAACACGGCTAGCCACCACAAACCAACCCAATGCACGACACCATTCGCCCGCGGCTGCAACACATCGCTATTCAGCGTGCGCAACAATGCATGGGTGAAGGGAACGACTAAGGTGCCGACCAAACTGGCGAGCAGATAAATCGGCAAATGCTGGAAAAAATCATCCAGCCATAGATAACTACCGAACACATGCCCGACGTAGAGCCCGGCAAGGCCGTTCCAGCGAAACATGAAATAGGCGATCAAACGCACCCCATGGGGCAAAAACACCCACGAAGCCCACTGAAACAATTCGCCTGCGATTTGTAACTGGAAAACAAACGTTACCAAGTATGCAATGGCAACGATCAGATTAATCCACAACAACGACATCTGGAGCCTGCTACAACCAATATGCCCGCAAAAGGCTCCAGTGGTTTGGAGTGCTTAAATCTTGGCAGGGAATACGTAGCGCACGCGACCATCATGCACATCGGTTTCGTACACGATGCGCTTCTGCTCACGCAGACGCTTCAAGGAACGATAGATCGTCGGACGCGAAACAGACGCGAACATCGGTTCATGCTCAATCTGCGTACTGACAATCAAACGACCCTTGGCTTCACAATAACCAATGAACTCCAGAATGAGTCGGTCAATATCATGAAGCTCGCCCATACCAAGATCTTCTTCCAGCTGCTGCAGGGTCTGACGCAGCTCGAACAACCCCGGTAACGATTTCTTTTTAATACTCATATTCGGTTTCTCCTTTCCGAACCCTCATTGTGAGGGCAGAGAAAGTGCAATTCAATTGTTCCGGTGCGCAACATCCGAGAACGGATCTCAGAAAAAACCTCAAATTCATCCTGTTGCTAAGCCGCCCAGAGCTTCACTCAGTTGCTGATACAACTGCACCAGCTCCGCACTCATCATCAAGGCATCAGCGGCCTGCTGCGCCAAGGCTTCCCCAATCTCGTCCGCCGATTCCCGCAGTGCCTCATCAAAACGCAGACGCTTGCAGCTGCCATCGGCCTCCAGCACAAAACGCAGATGATCTGGCCAGACCAGCGCAAGTTGATGCGCATGCAGTCCTTGGCGCAGGTGATTGCGAATCTCCGGACTGGCCAAATCCAAATCACGTACGCGCACAATACCGGACGTCGCGGCGCGCAACTCGCACTCCTCGCCCAACTCAAATACACCCTTGGCATCACCCGCCCCGAGCCAGCGCGTCATCACCGCACCAGCTGATTCTTTACACTCAAAGTTTTCCAGCGGCAGGCTGCCCAAGGCGTCGCGCAAATGTTTGGTCACCTCTTCCGCCGCATTCCGATTCGGCGTGTCGACAAACACCCAGCCCTCGCTCGGCGCAACCAATAACAGCGTTTCTTTCGCACGCACAAACGCACGCGGCAACAATTCGATTTGCACCTCTTCCCGAATCCGCGTGCGCTCTTTGCGGTAGACCTCGCGATCCTGTTCCGCCTCAAGCGCTTCCACGCGCTTGGTCACCTCATCGCGCACCACGCTGGCGGGCAAGATGCGCTCGCTGCGGCGTAGGCGCAGCAAATAACGCCCCTCAATATTCAACGCACGCGCATCGCCGCCCGCCAACGCCGGCGCCCATCCCCACGCCTCAGTTTCCAGCGGCCCCGGGTCGCGCGCCGAATGTTTGCTCAGCGCGGCTTCTAACGTATCGTCACTATAAAAATTCCCGCCTAAGCGAAACGGCTGCACATTACGAAACCACATGAAGATCCTTCCGTCTGAATGCCATCAACTCCGCCAAGCACTTGCTTATACGACGAGCCCCTGGCGCAAAAGCGCGGGAGTATACTCGCGAAAAAAATGACCACCGAGGAGGCCTTATGAAGACTGAATTTCCGCACTCAAATCGCCTGCTGGCACACCTGTTCGCTGTAACGATTGCACTCAACGGCGGTGCTGCTCTCGCCGCAGATCACAGCCATGCGACTTCAGCGCCGAGCGAGATCGGGCCTCCGATTCTCGACTACCCCGCGATTCGCATCGCTGAAAACAGCTACGTCATTCATGGGCCCATGGCAGTGCCGAATCCGCATAACCAAGGCTTCATGAACAACCCGGGATTTTTGATCGGTACAGATGGCGTTGTCATCGTTGATCCGGGCAGCAGCCTACAAACCGGTGACATGGTGCTGCGCAGCATTCGTCGCTTCACCAATCTACCCGTCGTGGCCGTATTCAATACCCATCATCACGGCGATCACTGGCTCGGCAATCACGCGATCCGCAATGCCTACCCGAGTGTGGCGATCTACGGCCATCCGCGCATGATCGAACGAATCGAACAAGGTGCCGGTGATGCTTGGGTCGCTTCGATGAAGGCCATGACCGACAACGCGACACGCGGCACCCAAGTGTTTGGCCCGAATACTGTGATGAACGATGGCGATGTGATTCAAGTCGCTGGTCTCACCTTCCGCGTGCATCACCCCAAGGTGAACGCCCAACGCGCGCACACCGATAACGACGTGATGCTAGAGATCCCAGAGCGATCGGTTGTGTTCTTGGGCGATAACGTCATGAACCAACGCATCGCACGCATGGAAGACGGCAACGTGCTCGGCAATATCGAAGCCATCGAAGCGATTCTGAAAGTTGACGCCCAACATTGGGTGCCTGGGCATGGCGCCAGCGGTGGGCGTGAAGTGCCTGAGCTGTTCCATGAATACCTCAGCAACATCTACGCCCGGGTGAAAAAGGCCTACGACGAAGATGCCGACATGCTCGCATTAAAGAGCATGGCAATGGACGCGACGGAGAAGTTCGCCAACTGG
>CAZZIQ010000043.1:0-9449 GCA_964654355.1 uncultured Piscirickettsiaceae bacterium | reverse complement strand
TGGCTCCGCGTAGCGCCGGAGGTAGGGTCGCAGCCAGCGCAACATGGCGGAGCCGCCCCTAGGTCGATCCTTATTCATTCAGAGAGAACAGTAGTAATGGGATGCTCATTCTACGCAGAAAACTGGGCTTCATGTATCTGGCGCGCAAAAATCAGCAAAACCAGCATCGCTAGGAAAAGTTAATAGGGATCCGCAAAACCCAAACGCTGCAGTACATCCACTTCCAGCGCCTCCATTTGTTGCGCCTCGCGCGGCTTGAGATGGTTATACCCAAGCAGATGCAAAGTGCCGTGTACCAACAGATGCGCCGTGTGCGCAACCACACTCTTACGCTGAGCTATCGCCTCTGCCTGCACGACCGGCCAACACAACACCAAGTCACCTAAGCCCAGCTCTGCCCGCCATGCCGCGACCAACTCTGCTGGAGCTTGCGCAGAAACCACCGCACTCGGAAACGACAAAATGTTGGTCGCGCCCGACTTATCGCGATAGCGTTTGTTCAAGCGCGCACTCTCCCGCTCTCCAACCACGCGCAGCGTCAACGACTGCGCAGCAGCAGCCTCCCCAGCTGCCAGCAGTGCTGCAGCAATCCACTGTCGAATGTAGGTAACACTGGCTAGCCCCGGCGCCTCTACCTGGCGCTGCAAATACACATCCGGCAACGCCTTTCCAGCAGCACGCAGGCTACGGCGCGCCGCAACCGAGAGATCGCTGACTTTAGTCATCGTCCTGTTGCAACGCGTCGTGGCTTTCATAAGCCTGCACAATGCGTTGCACCAACGGATGCCGCACCACGTCACCCGACTGGAAGAAACTAAAATGCACACCCTCAACCTGGCGCAACACTTCAACCACATGACGCAAACCCGAAGTTGCATGCCGCGGCAAATCAATCTGCGTCACATCGCCCGTTACGACTGCGCGTGAGCCAAAACCGATCCTGGTCAAAAACATCTTCATCTGTTCGACCGTCGTATTCTGCGCTTCATCCATAATAACGAAGGCATCATTCAACGTACGTCCGCGCATGAAAGCCAATGGCGCTACCTCAATGACATTGCGATCGATCAGCTTCTGCACCTTTTCGAAGCCGAGCATTTCATACAGTGCATCGTAGAGAGGGCGCAGATAAGGATCAATTTTTTCGGCCATGTCGCCAGGCAAAAAACCCAACTTCTCACCGGCTTCGACTGCCGGGCGCACCAAAACAAGACGCGCCACCTCTTCTTTGCGTAAAGCCTCCACCGCACTGGCAACCGCAAGCCAGGTCTTACCCGTTCCCGCGGGCCCTACCCCAAAACTCAAAGTGTTTTGCTGAATCCCAAGAAGATAGCGTTTTTGATTCGGGTTGCGGCCCTGAATACTGCGGTTGCGCGTTTGAATCGTCACATCGGCGACAAAAGATTCTTCTGCCTCCAATAACGCATCCAACGTTTGCTCCGGCTCGGGCGGCGCGGCCATGATCCCACTCAACACCTGAATCACCTGCTCGCTACTGACTGGATTGAACAATGCCAAGCCATACAGCTCTCGCAACACCGTCTTCGCCGCCTCCACCGTGGCCTCATCGCCCATCAATCGAAACTGACCCGAACGGTAAGAGATTTCGACGCCTAACTGACGCTCGATCGCATGCAGGTTCTGATCCAACTCACCCACCATATTGGGGATATGTTGCGCGGTTGCGGTCGCTAAGGTGATCTCCGATGAAAACATGCGAACTCCGATATCAGAAAAAAAGCCGCGTGATTAACGCATTGCTAAGCCGCGGCCGCGCCGAAGCCAAGACAGTGGCCACGCAAAGAGTTGGGCAAAGCCTCATCAATTTGCACCTCAACAAAATCTCCAGCCTTGAGGCTGATACCTTGCGGCGCACTAAAGTTCACCACCCGGTTGTTCGGCGTGCGTCCCGACCACTGTGACGAATCTTTGCGCGCCGCACCCTCAATCAAGATCGACTGGACCGTGCCCACCATGTCACGACTGATATCAAACATGATTTGATTCAAGCGCGCTTGTAAGCGCCCAAGGCGCTCCTGTTTTACCTTCGGCATCACATCATCAAATAGACCTGCTGCCGGCGTACCCGGACGCGGACTGTAGACAAAGCTAAACGAACGATCGAAACGCAGTTCCGCAACCAGATCCAAGGTCTGCTCGAAATCAACATCGGTCTCTCCCGGAAAGCCGACAATGAAATCGGAAGACAAGCTGATGTTGGGCTGATACGCGCGCAGACGCGCAATAATGTCGCGATACTCATCCGCCGTGTGGCCGCGTTTCATCATCGACAATACGCGATCTGAACCACACTGCACGGGCAGGTGCAGATGCGGCACCAGCGACGCCACCTCAGCATGTGCGCGCATCAAAGATTCCGTCATTTCTAATGGATGGGAAGTGGTGTAGCGAATCCGCCGAATGCCCGGCACTGCGTCGATGTAGTGAATCAGGGTGGCAAGATCAATGCTAGTTCCATCGGCAGCGAGGCCACGATAGGCATTGACGTTCTGCCCGAGCATGGTGATTTCACGCACCCCCTGCGCAGCAAGCCCCGCCACCTCAGCCAGCACATCATCAAGCGGGCGACTCACTTCATCGCCGCGCGTATACGGCACCACACAGAAAGTACAGTACTTGCTGCAGCCCTCCATGATGCTGACAAATGCTGTCACACCATGCGCTTGCGGATCCGGCAATTGATCAAATTTTTCAATTTCCGGGAAACTGACATCAACTTGTGGCGCTTGCGTGCGCTCCAAAGCAGTAAGCATGTCGGGCAAGCGATGCAAAGTTTGCGGGCCAAACACAAGATCTACAAAGGGTGCACGCGCACGAATCTCTTCGCCTTCCTGACTGGCTACACAACCACCGACGCCAATCACGGTACCCGGCTTTGCGTGCTTAAGCGCCTTCCAATGCCCAAGCAGAGAGAACACCTTCTCTTGCGCTTTCTCGCGCACCGAACAGGTATTCAGCAACAACACATCGGCTTCTTCGGCGCTTGTAGCAGGCTGCAGACCATGCGACACGCCCAACAAATCCACGATTCGATCGGAATCATAGACATTCATCTGGCAACCAAAAGTGTGGATATAAACGCGCCGGCTCACCGCAGTAAAAACCTCAATAAATCAATGGGATGTTAACGATAAAAAAATAAAAAACGGGACGACTGATTGTACAGCCGCCCCGTCCTTTCACCAAAACCGCCGTGCCGCAGCGCTTGGCGAGATCAATCAAAGATCGTAACCACGCTCCTCGTGCGCAGCGATATCCAGCCCCTGCGTCTCTTCATCGCTAGAAACGCGGAGCGAAACAAATAAACCAACGAACTTGAGAATGAGATAGGTCACCAATGCAGTAAAAACGGTTACAGCAACCACACCAATCAGCTGCGCCTGCAACTGCGCGCTCATGCTCGGCATGGTTTCAAGCAAATAACCCTGACCACTGAACAAGCCGAGGTCCGTCGAGGCAAATACAGCGACCAAAAGCGAACCTAAGATTCCGCCCACACCGTGCACCGGAAAGACATCGAGAGAATCGTCAATCTTCAGTCGCCGTTTAATCAACAGCACCGCATTGAAACAAACCACACCCGCAAGAGTCCCGATCACCAGTGCGCCCGCCGGCCCCACAAAACCCGATGCCGGTGTAATGGTGCCAAGACCAGCCACCATCCCGGTCACCGCACCCAGCGCCGTTGGCTTGCCAAAGCGCAACCACTCTACAAACATCCAGGTGATCGCACCGGCCGCAGCAGCGATGTGCGTCGCCAACATTGCCATCGCGGCATCACCATTCGCCGCCAAAGCACTGCCGCCATTAAAGCCAAACCAACCCACCCAAAGCATGCCCGCACCCATCACCGTCATGGTCATGTTATGTGGCGGCATCGCTGTCGTAGAAAAACCCTTGCGCGGACCTAAAACGATGGCAGCCACCAAAGCAGCCACCCCAGCAGTGATGTGCACCACAATGCCGCCCGCGAAGTCCATTACGCCCAAGTCGGCCAACCAACCGCCGCCCCACACCCAGTGCGTTACCGGCGCATAAACCAACAACAACCAAAGCGCAGAGAAGGCCAATACCGCAGAAAAGCGCATCCGCTCTGCAAAACCACCCACAATCAGCGCAGGCGTAATAATGGCAAAGGTCATCTGGAACAGTACAAACAGCGATTCTGGTAGAGCACCAGCTAACGTGTCTTCCTGCAGGCCGGCAAGAAACACACGATCGAATCCACCCAACCAAGGGCTCCCTTGCGAAAATGCCCAGCTGTAACCCAACAACATCCACAGTAACGACGCGATCCCGGCAATCGCAAAACACTGCATCAGTACCGACAACACATTTTTACTGCGCACCAATCCGCCGTAGAACAGCGCCAAACCAGGCAACGTCATCAACAAAACCAGCGCCGTAGAGGTCAGGATCCAAGCGGTATCGGCTGCAACCCCTTCATCAGCATGCGCGAGCCCAGTAAAGAGCCCTAGCCCGATCAAAACACCTGAATGCTTGAACCACGTTACTGCTTGCATGCGCTTCTCCTCTTAGCTCTGCCGAAAGCGTGTTTAGATGCAAGAAATGTGCCGGACTGAATCCGTGCAAAAGCCCCAGATTTGTGCGGACTACGGATCCATTTCGCCTTTAAATGGTGCAATAACGAAAAAAGCGCACCAATTTAGTGCGCTTTCTCAAATCGTGGCCCACCCGGCGACCTCAGTCATCCCCCATTGGGATCGCTTCACGCTCCGTCATCAACAGCTTCGCGCCGGCGCCCTCATTTGGCGCAAACACCATTTTGATCTCACAGTTGTCGGCTACCGTCAGCTGCCCACGTAACTCACGCGCACGATCTCGCGCATCGCGAAACTTCGGATGGGACTCAATCCCCTCAACCTTACGGTTAGGAAACATCTTGAATAAGTAATAAGGCATGGCTCAATCCCTAAGGCGCGCTCACGAAAGTGCAGTGATCCAAAAGAAAGAACCACCATACCTGATTTATTTGCTCAGGCATAGCGGGCCCCGAGTGGGGCCAAAAAACCAGAAACCTGGCCCACCCGACAACTCGGCCGGGCGGGCCAGAATCACGCTTCGCTCGTCTTACTTCTTCTTACGAGCTGCGCGCTTCTTCTTCGGTGCAGCTTTTTTCTTCGCTGCGGCACGCTTCTTTTTAGGAGCGGCTTTCTTCTTCGCTGCGGCACGCTTCTTCTTAGGAGCTGCCTTCTTCTTCGCTGCGGCACGCTTCTTCTTAGGAGCGGCCTTCTTCTTCGCTGCAGCGCGCTTCTTCTTCGCTACTGCACGCTTCTTCTTCGGTGCAGCCTTCTTCTTAGCCACTGCACGTTTCTTCTTGGCTACAGCGCGCTTCTTCTTCGGAGCGGCTGCCTTCTTCTTTGCAGCGGCCTTCTTCTTCGGAGCCGCTTTCTTCTTCGGTGCTGCCATTGCTTGGTCCCCTTTTTCGGTGACGGAAGGAAGAGCTCGTGAACTCTTAGCGAGCTCACGAACCACAGAAAGGACTGCCTGGAAAACCACGCGGTCCTCAAAACTGCCCACTACGCTACGAAAGCGTTCGCCATAGGCGTTACGTAGGGGGTTAATTAATGCCTCGTAATCACGGATACGGCGGCTGATCGTTTCTTCGCGATCATCTACCCGGCGATGCAAACGCCCGCCACACTGATCACAGGCACCGTCCACCATCGGTGGCGCGGTATAAATATTGAAACTGGCACCACACGAACGGCAGGTCAGCTGACCGGTCATGTGCTCCATTAATGCGTCATAGTCAAAAACCAGCGCAATCAGGCCATCAAAACGCGTCTCGCGCGCTTGCAAAAGCTTATCGATACCCGCAGCTTGCTCCGCAGTCAGGGGGAAGCCTTCAAGAACAAAACCTTCATCAAGATCATTCTTGCGCAGACGCTTTTGGAAAATTTTGACGACCACATCATCCGCAACGGGTTTGCCGGCATCCAGCATTTTGCGGACTTCACCACCCAAATCGGTGCCTTCCTGAATCTCGCGAGCGAGGATTTCATTGAGCGCAACGACGGGGATCTTGTATTGCTCCGCGACTCGCGACGCGTAGTCCTGGCGGCTCGATCCTGATGGTCCGAGGATTGCGATTCTCATCTCTCTCCGTTTCTCCGCGACGATTTTCTGCCTCTGAAATGTCGTCGCTTTTGGTCTCTTATACTTCGATTCGATCGATTTATTTGTGAGCCAACAAGCTTTTAGGTATAAGTGCTGCGCCATCTATAACGAACCACGTTCAACATGTCAATAAATCAATCGAATTTTTGTGCGGCGTTTTTGAATGAAACGTGTTCATTTGAATCGCAAAAAAGTCTGCGTGACTCTGCGTGACAGTTGAATCAAAATTCCGCACCAAGCAAAGCATGCGACATTACATACATTCATCCCTTGATACCGATGTCGCTGCATCACTGTTCTAACTCACCCTTTCATCCATCCAACCAACACGAGAACGAATACGCATGACCGCGAAGAATGCCTTCTACGCCCAATCCGGTGGCGTAACTGCCGTAATCAATTCATCTGCCGCTGGCGTGATCGAAACTGCCCGCCAACACCGCGACAAGATCGGCAAGATCTTTGCCGGTCGTAACGGCATCATCGGCGCACTCACCGAAGATCTCATCGATACCGACGAGGAATCTGCGGAAGATATCGCCGCACTGAAACACACACCGTCCGGTGGTTTCGGCTCCTGCCGTTACAAACTCAAGAGCCTGGAAGCCAACAAGCGCGAATACGAGCGCCTGATTGAGGTCTTCAAGGCACATGACATCGGCTACTTCTTTTACAACGGCGGCGGTGACTCCGCAGACACCTGCTATAAGGTGTCTCAGCTCTCCGAAAAGATGGGCTTCCCGGTACAAGCGATTCATGTTCCGAAGACAGTCGACAACGATCTGCCGATTACTGACAACTGCCCTGGCTTTGGCTCGGTTGCGAAGTACATCGCAGTTTCAACCATGGAAGCCTCCTTTGACGTTCGCTCCATGGCCGCCACCTCTACCAAGATCTTCGTAATCGAAGTTATGGGGCGTCATGCCGGCTGGATTGCCGCTGCAGGCGCACTGGTTGAAGACCATGACATTCCGGTACTGACCCTGTTCCCGGAAATTGAATTCAATCAAGAGAAATTCCTCGCTGCCGTAGACGCCAAGGTCAAGCAGCACGGCTATTGCACCATCGTAGTATCTGAAGGCTGCCATTGGCCTGACGGCAAGTTCCTCGCTGAACAAGGCACGCGCGACTCTTTCGGTCACGCCCAGCTCGGCGGTGCTGCGCCGGTTGTCGCCAACATGATTAAGGATGCACTGGGCTACAAGTTCCACTGGGCGGTTGCAGATTATCTGCAACGCGCAGCGCGTCATCTGGCTTCCGAGTCTGACGTACAGCAGGCCTATGCGCTCGGCAAGGCGGCGGTTGAAAAGGCATTGGAAGGCAAGAATTCCATCATGCCGACCGTCGTGCGCGAATCCTCCAATCCTTATAAATGGAGCATCGGCGAAGCGCCGCTCTCCGAAGTCGCCAACGTCGAAAAGATGATGCCCATGGAATTCATCAGTCCCGACGGCTACGGCATTACTGCGGCCTGCAAGGAATACCTCTACCCACTGATTCAGGGCGAGGCGTATCCGCCATATAAGAACGGCATGCCAGAATATGTCACCCTTAAGGGCATCGCTGTTCCGAAAAAACTAGCCACATTTGAACTGTGATTCATTTGTAATCGATTCATAAACCATGACAGGGAGTCACCCATATGTCCGTTGAACTTTGGTTTGCCTTGATTGCGGCAGCGACTGCGATCATTTTTGGCGGCCTTTCTGCACGCTGGATTACCGCCCAGCCTGCAGGCAATAGCCGCATGCAGGAAATCGCCTCTGCCATTCAGGAAGGCGCGATGGCCTACCTCAACCGCCAGTACACCAGCATTGCGGTGGTCGGCATCATTCTGTTCCTCGCCGTCGGCTTCGCGCTCGACTGGGGTACCGCCATCGGCTTCGCGATTGGTGCCATCTTCTCCGGCCTGGCAGGCTACATCGGCATGCACGTTTCGGTACGCGCGAATGTGCGTACTGCCGAAGCGGCGCATGGCGGCATGAATGCCGCGTTCCAGGTGGCCTTCCGTGGCGGCGCCATCACCGGTCTACTTGTGGTCGGGCTCGGTCTGCTCGGCGTGGCTGGCTACTACGCGCTGCTGACTCACTTCGGTCACCACGATCCGCTGCACGCGCTCGTCGGCTTGGCCTTCGGTGGTTCACTGATTTCCATCTTCGCCCGTCTCGGCGGCGGCATCTTTACTAAGGGTGCGGACGTTGGTGCGGACATCGTGGGCAAGGTAGAAGCCGGAATTCCAGAAGATGACCCGCGTAACCCGGCGGTCATCGCGGACAACGTTGGCGACAACGTTGGCGACTGCGCAGGCATGGCGGCCGACTTGTTTGAAACCTATGCCGTGACCATCGTTGCCACCATGTTGCTCGGCGGCCTTTTGGTTGCAAGCAACCCCGCTGCCGTGATTTACCCGCTGGTACTCGGCGGCGCATCCATCTTCGCCTCCATCATCGGCACCTTCTTCGTGAAGGTGAAAGAAGGCCAGAAGATCATGTCTGCGCTGTATCGCGGCTTGATCGTTTCGGGTGCACTCGCTGCCGCTGCTTTCTACCCGATCACTCAAACCATGATCGGTGAGGGTCTGCAGATTGGTGACACGCTGGTAAGTGCAGATGCGCTGTTCTACTCGGCATTGATCGGTCTGGCGCTGACCGCAGCCATGGTGATCATCACCGAGTACTACACCGCGACTGAATACAGCCCGGTCCGTCATATTGCCGAGGCTTCTACCACCGGTGACGGCACCAATGTGATCGCAGGTCTAGGCGTATCGATGAAATCGACCGCTGCACCGGTACTCGCCGTCTGCGCTTCGATCTGGGGCGCCCATGAACTGGCAGGTCTGTATGGCATTGCCATCGCAGCAACCGCCATGTTGTCCATGACCGGCATGATTGTGGCGCTCGACGCCTACGGTCCGATCACCGACAACGCCGGTGGCATCGCCGAAATGGCCGAGCTGGACGACAAGATCCGTAGCATCACCGATCCGCTCGACGCCGTCGGCAACACCACCAAGGCCGTTACCAAGGGCTACGCCATTGGTTCTGCTGGTCTGGCTACACTGGTGCTGTTCGCGGACTACACCTACAACCTTGATGCAGTGCAGAAAGCCGCAGGCCTCCCGCCGGTGGAATTCCTGCTCAACAACCACCTCGTGATCATCGGCCTGTTTATCGGCGGACTCGTGCCGTACCTGTTCGGTGCCATGGCGATGGAAGCGGTGGGTCGTGCTGCAGGCGGCATCGTCAACGAAGTGCGTCGTCAGTTCCGCGAAATGCCGGGCATCA
>CAZZIQ010000042.1:0-9714 GCA_964654355.1 uncultured Piscirickettsiaceae bacterium | reverse complement strand
ACTTGTCCTGCACTCATTGTGCTGTCCTCTTTTTCCGTACTCGTTTGAAGACGCGGCGCTAAACAGCCGACGCGCCCCCGATAATGTCTGCCAATTCCGATGTAATCGCTGCCTGACGCGCCTTGTTATAGACCAGCTGCAGCTCTTCAATCAGCTTACCCGCGTTATCCGTCGCAGCCTTCATCGCCACCATCCGCGCGGACATTTCACTTGCCGAATTTTCGACAACGGCTTGATACACCATCGCCTCGACATAGCGACGCAACAACGCATCCAAGACTTCCGGCGCATCCGGCTCGTAGATGTAATCCCAATGGTGCTTCAGCTCAGGGTCATCCACTGGTTCAAGCGGCAACACCTGACGCACCGTGGGCTTCTGCGCCATGGTGTTTACAAATTCGTTGTACACCACATATAAGCGATCGAGCTCGCCCTCGGCATACGCATCCAACATCACCTTCACCGGACCGATGATTTCGTCCATGCTCGGACGATCGCCGAGGTGTGTTTTCTCGGAAAGAATCTGACCACCATTACGCGCAACAAAACCTGCGCCCTTCGCGCCGATCACGCTAAAGACCACTTCAACGTTGCGCGCGCGCCAATCTTTCATCACGCCCATCAGCGTGCGGAATTCATTCACATTCAAACCACCGCAAAGACCGCGATCCGAGGTGACCAGAATAAAACCTACTTTCTTCGTAGTCTCACGCTCGATCATGAAGGCGTTCTTGTATTCCGGATGACCCAACGCCAAATGGCCAATCACCGCACGCATCTTTTCGCTATACGGACGGGAGGCCTGCATGCGCTCTTGCGCCTTACGCATCTTGCCTGCTGCCACCATTTGCATGGCACGCGTGATCTTCTGCGTGCTCTTCACGCTTTTGATCTTGTCGCGTATTTCGCGCCCTACAGCCATGCTACTGTCCTACGCCTTCTTACCAGGTGTTGTTGGCTTTGAACTCGGTCAGTGCATTGTTCAACGCACCTTCGATTTCATCGTTGTAATCCGCGGTGTCATTGATGCGATCCATCAACGCCTTCTGGCTGCTATTCATATAGCTGTGCAACGCACGCTCAAATGCGACCACTTGATTCACCTCAACATCATCGATGAAACCCTTGTTGGCCGCGAACAGCGATACCGCCATTTCCGCTACCGACAACGGTGCGTACTGGTTCTGCTTCATCAGCTCAGTAACACGACGACCACGCTCGATCTGCTTGCGCGTCTGCTCATCCAGATCCGATGCAAACTGCGCGAACGCAGCAAGCTCGCGGTATTGCGCCAAATCGAGACGCACACCACCACCCAGCTTCTTGATGATCTTAGTCTGCGCCGCACCACCAACACGCGAAACCGAAAGACCTGCGTTGATCGCCGGACGAATACCGGAGTTAAACAAGTCGGTTTCAAGGAAGATCTGACCATCGGTGATGGAGATCACGTTGGTCGGTACGAACGCGGATACGTCACCCGCCTGGGTTTCAATGATCGGCAACGCAGTCAGCGAACCGGTCTTGCCTTTCACTTCACCATTGGTCGCAGCTTCAACAAAATCTTCGTTCACGCGCGCCGCACGTTCAAGCAAACGCGAGTGCAGATAGAACACGTCGCCCGGATACGCTTCACGGCCCGGCGGACGACGCAACAACAGGGAAACCTGACGGTAGGCCCAAGCTTGCTTGGTCAAATCGTCATACACGATCAGCGCGTCTTCGCCGCGATCGCGGAAATATTCGCCCATCGTGCAGCCCGAATACGGCGCGATGTACTGCATCGCCGCAGAATCGGATGCGGTTGCAGCAACCACAATGGTGTGTGCTAGCGCGCCATGCTCTTCGAGCTTACGCACCACATTCGCTACGGTTGAAGCCTTCTGGCCCACCGCAACATAGATACATTTCACGCCGGTGCCTTTCTGATTGATGATGGCATCAATCGCAACCGCGGTCTTACCGGTCTGACGGTCACCGATAATCAACTCACGCTGACCACGACCGACGGGCACCATGGCATCAATCGCCTTGACGCCTGTCTGCACCGGCTGATCGACCGAACGACGCTCAATAACGCCTGGCGCAATCTTTTCGATGGTGTCGGTCTTAGCGGTTTCAATCGGACCCTTGCCATCGATCGGCTGGCCCAGCGAGTTCACAACGCGGCCGAGCAGTTCATTGCCGATCGGCACTTCCAGAATTCGGCCCGTGCAGCGCACGGTATCGCCTTCAGAAATGTGTTCGTAGTTACCCAGGATCACCGCACCTACGGAATCCTGTTCGAGGTTCAGCGCCATACCGAAGGTATTGCCCGGGAACTCGATCATTTCACCGGCCATAACTTCCGACAGGCCATGCAGACGGGCGACGCCGTCGGCGATGTTGACCACGGTACCTTCGGTACGCGATTCAGCGGCGGGCGCAAAGCTTTCAATGCGCTTGCGGATCAGATCGCTAATTTCAGAAGGACTGAGCTGCATGGGATAAGGCTCCTAACAAAAGTTCTTAGCGGCGCAGCACGGTTTCGAGCTGCGCGAGGCGTCCACGGACCGAGGCATCGATCACCAGATCACCAGCGCGCACAATCGCTCCACCTATTAAGGATGGGTCGACCTGCACCTGTACATTCACATCGGTGCCCAGACGCTGACGCAGCGCCTCGGCAAGTTGTTCTTGGCTTGCAGCATCCATCTCCATCGCACTGGTGATGTCGACCTGCGTCAATTTTTGATCTGCCGCGCGGCGCTGTGCAAACTGGCGCGCAATTTCTGGCATCACACTCAAGCGCTGATTTTCCGCCAACACGCGGACCAGGTTTTGAACGCCTTCGCCCAAAGACAAACCCAAATCGCTCGCGGCACCCAACACGATTTCGGCGTGCTGTTCGCGCTTTAAGCGCGGGTCGATCAACGCTGCCGCCAAACCCGCATCCGCTGCAATCGCAGCCAGCCCAACCATTTGCTTACTCCATGCTTCAATCGAAGCCGTGGCGTGCGCATGGTCATACGCCGCATCGGCGTAGGGACGGGCGAGGGTGCTAATTTCTTCCACGTTCTGCGCGTCGGATTACAGCTGTGCGGCCAGCTTGTTAAGCATGTCGCGGTGATCGTCAGGCTTCACCTCGCGCGCGAGAATCTGGCTGGCGCCAGCCACAGCCAATTCCGCCACTTGAACACGCAGCGCTTCACGAGCGCTATTCGCGGCTTGCTCAATTTCGCCCTGCGCTGATTCCACAATGCGCGCGGCTTCAGCCTGCGCCTTATGTTTGGCTTCTTCCAACAGCTCGTTGCCCCGCGCTTCAGCCTGTCCAATGATCTTGGCCGCTTGCTGCTTGGCTTCTTTCAGAACCTCGGTTGCACGCTGCTGAGCGAGCGCCTGCTCATGCACGCCACGCTCGGCTGCGGCCAAACCGTCAGCAATTTTCGCCTTACGCTCTTCCAGCGCCTTCAAGATCGGTGGCCACACGAATTTCATCGTGAACCACACGAACAAGAAGAAGGTGATCGACTGGCCGATCAGGGTCAGATTGATGTTCATGTCAGGGCCTCGAAAGCCGGGTCAACAAATGCGATGCGACTTAGCCGACGACCGCAAACAAGACGTAGAGCGCAATACCTACCGCAATCATCGGCACGGCGTCGACGAGACCCATGACGATGAAGAACTGCGTACGCAGCATCGGGATCAGCTCCGGCTGACGTGCCGCACCTTCGAGGAAGCGACCGCCCAAGATGCCGATGCCGACCGCAGCGCCCAAAGCGCCAAGGCCCATCATCAGAGCACCCGCGATGTAGAGCAGTGCATTTGCCATTTCCATGTGTCTCTCCTAAATCGAATCGTGAGATCGTGTGAGCAGTGAAAAGAAAAAGTCTTACAGGTCAATGTTCTGAATGCGCCATGTCCATATAAACAATGGTCAAGGTCATGAAGATAAATGCCTGCAAGGTAATGATGAGAATGTGGAAGATCGCCCAGCCCAACTGGAGGATGCCACCAAACACACCCATCGCCCAACCGGCACTGAACATCAGCGCGATCAGGATAAAAATCGTTTCGCCGGCATACATGTTGCCGAATAGTCGCAGCGCCAAAGACACGGGCTTAGAAATCAACGACACGCCTTCCAAAAGCAAATTGACCGGCATGCCCCATTTACCAAACGGCTGGAACGCCAGTTCGCCGAGGAAACCGCCCGCACCCTTGTTCTTCACCGAATAAAACAGCATCAGCCAGAACACGGCGAGCGCCATACCAAAGGTCACGTTCGGATCGGTGGTCGGCACCACCTTGAAATAAACATGGTGCGGATCCGCACCCAGCGCCGCGCCAACCTGCTGTGCCGCCATCGGCAACCAGTCCACCGGCACAAGATCCATGAGGTTCATCAAGAACACCCACGCAAAAATCGTGAAGGCGAGGGGGGCAACCAACGCATTGTGGCCATTGAAGGAGCCACGCACACTGGTTTCGATGAATTCAACAATCCACTCTGCAAAATTTTGCAGGCCGCCCGGGATACCACTGGTCGCAACCTTTGCCACCTTACGGAACAACCAAAGGAAGAAGACGCCAAGCGCAATCGACCAGAACATAGAATCGACATGAATCGCGTAGAACCCCATCTCACGCGCTTCATCTGCAGTATGCGCGAACGACCAGCCGTGTTCCGGATGCAATCCGTACGTCCAGTTGGTCAAGTGGTGGCGAATGTATTCGCCTGAGGTCAGGGTGTTAGATGCCATGCTTACGCGTGTTCAGGATGTTAGCCAGACCGTATCCCAAGGGCCAGGAGCGCCGGGATCAGCCAGACACCTAGCAATGCTGCAAACAACGGGAGTGGCTGCGGGTCTTCCACCTTGAGCAAAACAAGGCTAAGCAACAACAAGACCATCCCCCAACGCAGGCCTTCTGTGATCAGCAGTCGGCCCAATAATTTTTGTGGTTGCGCTGCGCTGTAGGAACCAAAGGTTCCCCACACGCTCACGCCGGTGGCGCTCATCGCAATCGCCGCGCCAATCGTTGCCCAAAGCCATGCGGCTGTGGTGTTTGCCAGGGTTACCAGCAACAAGATCAGGGTCACGCCAAACTGCAGTGCCACTGCGCGCCACGCGAGTTGCTTACCGTGTTCCACGCCAAGCCCTCCCGTCCAATCGCATCGCCACGCATCCTGAACAAAGTCGTCGGGCTTGTCCAAGAGTAGATCTCAATCCACTCAATAGGAAATCGCGATCACGCGCAAGTTGCTGGAAATCCAGCCAAAAAACGTCGCGGATTATAGAAAGCGCGTACAGGGTGGTCAATGAATTTTCTATGACGCGACGTGAGAAACGGGCGCTTCGCTCAGCGAATCCGCGCCAAAATCCCCTCAAGTTCATCGTGCGAACTGAATTCGATGGTCATCTTGCCCTTGCCCTTAGCATTGGCCTGAATCCGCACACGGGCGCCCACGCGCTCAGAAAGATCGTCCTGCAGGCGGCGCACATCAGGATCGACTTTCGCCGGGACTGCCGCTGCGGCCGGTTTTTTCTGCCCAGCGCGACGCACGAGACCTTCGGTTTCACGCACCGACAAGCCACGCGCCACCACTTGGCGCGCCGCATCCAGCTGTGCGGCTCCTTCGAGCGCGAGCAGGGCGCGCGCGTGGCCCATTTCAAGGTCGCCATGCTCGAGCATGCGCCGCACTTCTTCTTGCAAGGAAAGCAGGCGCAACAAATTCGTTACGGCTGTGCGCGAACGGCCCACCGCGTCAGCGGCTTCCTGTTGGGTCAGGGAAAATTCATCAATCAAGCGGCGCAGGGCGTCGGCTTCTTCAATCGGATTCAGGTCTTCGCGCTGGATGTTTTCAATCAGCGCCATCGCCATCGCAGCTTGGTCACTGAGCTCACGCACCACAGCCGGAACTTGGTGCAACCCGGCTTGCTGGGCCGCACGCCATCGGCGCTCCCCGGCGATGATTTCATAGCGTCCGCCCGCAATCGCGCGCACCGTGATTGGCTGCACAATGCCCTGGGCTTTGATCGACGCGGCGAGGTCTTCGAGGCTTTCCGGATGCATGTCGCGACGTGGCTGATAGCGTCCGCGCTGCAAGAGATCCACGGGCAGCTGACGCAGCTTGCCATCCGTCTCTTCTTGCTGGGCGGCGACCGCTTGGGCCGCCGCAATGCGATTGGCGGGCGGCGCACTGCTTACCGAAGCGTCAGAAACCGGCGCAGCGGCATTTTCCGCCGCCGTCGGTGCCGGCGTGGGCTTAAGTCCCCCCAGTAGACTATCCAGGCCGCGGCCCAAGCCGCGCTTCTTCATGTTCATGCTTCATTCTCCGAATTCGTGGGCTCGCGATCTTCTGCGGCAGCAGGGCGCGTGGCCTGTTCAAGCACCGCATGCTCGGAAAGCTGATCGTGGCGCTCCAAAATTTCTGCGGCCAAATCCATATAGGCATACGAGCCGCGCGAAGACGGGTCGTAATGAATCACCGGCAAGCCATGACTGGGCGCTTCGGCTAGGCGCACATTGCGCGGAATCACCGTCTGGTACAGCGGCCCTGCGAAATGCTCGGACAACTGCTCGGACACCTCGCCGGCCAGGCGATTGCGCGGATCAAACATAGTGCGCAACACGCCTTCCAAGGCGAGGTCTGGGTTCAGGGTTTCGCGCACGCGCTCCACCGTTCGGGTAATCGCCGACAGGCCTTCTAAGGCAAAAAACTCACACTGCAAGGGCACAATGACACCATCGGCCGCGGTCAAGGCGTTTAAGGTCAGCATGCCCAAAGATGGCGGGCAATCGATCAGGATGTAATCGTAATACGCGGCGATCCCGTCCAACGCCTGCTTCAAACGCAGGAAACGATCCTCGGACTGAATCAGCTCGACCTCGGCAGCCGTGAGATCTTCGTTGCTCGCCAACAAGTCATACCCGGCCGGGCTCATGGCGCGTACCGCGGCGGCCGGCTCTTTTTCGCCAAGCAACACCTCGACCGTGCCGGCCTCAATTTCATGCTTGTCTTGGCCACTTGCCGTGGTGGCATTGCCCTGTGGGTCGAGGTCCACCAACAGCACCGATTGTTCAAACGCAGCCAGAGCGGCAGCCAGACTGACCGTGGTGGTGGTTTTACCCACACCGCCTTTCTGGTTAACGATGGCGTAGATACGCGCCATCAGCAATCCACCCTAACCACATGCCGCGCAGCAGAAGTTCCCGGAACCTGTACCGCGCGCACCTGCATGGCGAGGTTCGTCGGGGCGGGCGTTTCCGGCTCTGGCCATTGTCCCTTCAACGCCAAAACGCGTCCGCCGCTTGCGCACAAGGGCTTAGCCAGTGCGTAAAACGCAGGGAAATCGGTAAAGGCGCGAGAAGTCACGGTATTGAACAACGCATCCGGCGGGGAAAAATCTTGAGCGCGCGAGTGTACAACAGTGGCATTGCGCAAACGCAGCGCAAGCACCACTTGGCGCAGAAAACGCACACGTTTGGCTTGGCTGTCGAGCAAGGTTACCTGCCACTGCGGTCGTGCGATCGCCCAGGGAACGCCGGGCAGCCCCGCGCCCGTACCCAAATCCAACACCTGTGGACCAAGAACATCGGGCAACACGGCGAGGCTATCGAGCAGGTGGCGCGCGATCATCGCATTGGGATCACGCACCGCAGTGAGGTTATAGACCTGATTCCATTGCTGAATCAGGTCACGATAGTGAATCAGCTGTTGCAGTTTTTCCGCACGCGCGGCCTCGTCGTCTCCGAGTGCGGCGAGCAGATCAAGTTCCTCAAGGCCATGACGCAAGACGGCTAGCGCCGCCGCATCCACCTCAGGCAACACGACTGCTTCCGGTCGTTTCGCCGCGAGACAAGCGGTGTAAATAAACGCGTAATAAGGAGACCGCAGCAGGCGTTACACCAGGGATACGGCCCGCCTGGCCCAAGCTGTGGGGACGCTGCCGCGCCAGCTTTTCGCGGACCTCATTGGACAAGCCGGTTACCTCAGCGTAATCCAACGCTTCCGGAATGCGCAGAGATTCATCTCGCTGATTGCGCGCAATCTCGGCTTCTTGGCGCGCCAAATAGCCGGAATAGCGAATCCCCGTTTCTACCTGTTCGGCGATGTCTTCGGCCGCAACCGCCGAGCCGGCACCCGGCAGCTGCATCAACGCAGCATAGGTCACGCCCGGGCGACGCAGTAATTCAGCGAGGGTGTGATCGCGCGCCAACGGTGCCCCAAACAACGCGGTCATCGCAGCATCATCCAGATCGCGTGGATGTAGCCGAATTTTTTCTAGGCGCTGCCATTCGCGGTCGATGGCCTCACGACGCTGCGCAAACGCGTCCCAACGCGGGTCATCAACGAGCCCCAAGTCACGGCCGGCCGGGGTCAGGCGCAAGTCGGCATTGTCTTCTCTTAATAACAGGCGATGCTCAGCACGGCTGGTAAACATGCGATACGGCTCCAGCGTACCCTGGGTAATCAGGTCATCGACCAACACGCCGAGGTAGGCCTCATCGCGCCGCGGTGACCAAGTCGCAAGATCGTTGGCCTGGGCTGCGGCATTTAACCCCGCCAAGAGGCCTTGCGCGCCAGCCTCTTCATAACCGGTAGTACCGTTGATCTGGCCGGCAAAGAACAGGTTTTCGATTGCCTTGGTTTCCAACGTCGGGCGCAAATCCCGGGGATCAAAGAAGTCGTATTCGATCGCATAGCCGGGACGAGTGATGTGTGCATTTTCCAAGCCGCGAATGGAATGCACCAAGGCCTCTTGCACGTCATAGGGCAGGCTGGTGGAAATGCCGTTGGGATAAACCTCGTGCGTGTTCAGGCCCTCAGGCTCGAGGAAGATCTGGTGACTGTCGCGCTCGGCAAAGCGCACCACCTTGTCTTCCACCGACGGGCAGTAACGCGGGCCAACCCCCTCGATCACCCCAGCGTACATCGGCGACTGATCGAGGCCACCACGGATGATGTCATGCGTCTGTTCGTTGGTGTGCGTAATCCAACAGGAGATCTGTTGTGGGTGCTGAGCACGCGTTCCAAGAAACGAAAACACCGGCGTCGGCGTGTCGCCGGGCTGCTCCTGCAACAGCGCATAATCAATGCTGCGGCCATCAATGCGCGGCGGCGTTCCGGTCTTGAGCCGATCGACCCGCAGACCCAAGGCACGCAGACGTTCGGAAAGTCCCAGTGAAGGCGGGTCGCCCGCGCGGCCGCCGGGATGGTTTTGTAAGCCTATGTGGATCTTGCCGGCCAAGAAGGTGCCGACGGTGAGCACGACGGCGCGCGCGCGGAATTCGAGTCCCGCTTGCGTGCGGACGCCAACCACGCGCTCACCGCCGCCTTCATGCTCAAGAATGAGATCCTCAACCGCTTGCTGAAACAGACTGAGATTCGGCTGGGTTTCCAAGGCGTTCCGCACGAACTGGCGATACAGCTGACGATCCGCTTGCGCCCGGGTGGCGCGGACCGCCGGGCCCTTGCGTTGATTCAGGACCCGAAACTGAATGCCAGCATGGTCCGCTGCCGTAGCCATCAGACCACCGAGGGCATCAATCTCACGCACCAGATGACCCTTGCCAATCCCACCAATCGCCGGGTTACAGCTCATCTGTCCCAGCGTCTCAATGTTGTGGGTCAGCAATAAGGTCTTAGCGCCGCGCCGCGCGGAGGCGAGCGCCGCCTCGGTGCCGGCATGGCCGCCACCCACCACAATCACATCAAACTGCCGCGTG
>CAZZIQ010000041.1:4889-10501 GCA_964654355.1 uncultured Piscirickettsiaceae bacterium | reverse complement strand
AAGAACAATTCGTGGGGCTCTAAGACCGGGCGTTCCGGATCGAGGCGACGTTCCTGATAGCGTTCTTCGGTTTCGGCATAAAACGCTTTGAGGAGGGGCTCGAGTTCACCGAGTAAGAGCGCATGGGTATTCTCTGGGAGGGCATCCAACACACTTCCAAGCTGTTGATGAAAGAGTGGCAGGTAGTACTCAATACCAGATGGTGCGAGCCCCTGACTGACATCGCGATACAGCGGACTCTCGTTGGGGTCTCCGCTAAAGCGTACGCGCCATTGTTGGCGGAAGTGTTTGATGCCTGCGTCATTGAGTGGAAATTCGCGGGCAGGAAGCAACTGCAGTTCCTCAATGTGCTCTGCCGAGCGCTGCGTTTCCGGTTCGAAATAACGCAAGCTTTCAATTTCGTCATCAAACAGATCGATGCGCAAAGGTTGATCGCTGCCTACAGGAAACAAGTCGATGAGTGAGCCACGCAGAGCATATTCGCCATGCTCCATGACCTGGCTGCTTAACTGGTAACCGGAATGTTCCAGTTGCAGGCGGAATTGTTCGCGATTGATGCGTTGGCCTTTGCGCAGCGACAAAGCTTCGCGTTGTATCCAGGCCTGTGGTGCGACTTTGCCGAGGAGCGTGGTCGCACCGGCAACCATCACACCACGCTGCAGTTGTGGCAGTTGCTGCAGGGTGCGTAGACGCTCCGCAATTTGGTCTGGATGAGGCGAGAAGCGGTCATAGGCTAGGGTTTCCCAATCAGGAAAGCCAAGCACGGGATGATCGTTGGGCAAGAAAAAGCGCAGGGCCTCTAACATACCCTCCAGCTGCGCCGTTTCCGGAAGAATCAGCAGTACGGGGCCAGGTGCAGTCTGTACGGCCTCGGCCAAGGCGAGCGCTAAGGCGCTGCCTTGCGGCTGTTGCCAGCGCTGTTGGCCTTGAGTGGGCCACGATGGCGTGAACAGATGCGTCGGTGTGGACATGCGTGGGGATGCGGTGTGGAAGCGGCGAAAAGTCGAGCAGTGTAGCGGATCATGCCCATCGCTTCGGGAATTTCGCCATAATCCACTGATGATTCGACCTTTCTCCCTGTTCCTTGGGCTGCGCTACGTGCGCTCCCGTCGCCGCAATGGATTCATCTCCTTTATCGCCGCCTCCTCGTTGCTTGGGATTGCACTAGGTGTCACGGCGCTCATTACCGTACTTTCAGTGATGAATGGATTTGAACGTGAGTTGCGTGGCCGAATTTTGGACATGACCGCGCATGCGACGGTGCAGGGGCTTGAGGGTTCGCTGGTAGATTGGCGGAGTGTGCGTGAAAAAGCGCTGGTGCATCCGGAGGTTGTTGCGGCTGCACCTTACATCGAAGAACAAGGCCTGCTGGTAGTGCCGGGACGCTCAACAGGAGTGCTGTTGCGTGGCGTTGATCCGGCATTAGAGCCAAGCGTTTCCGAACTTGGCGATAAATTGATCGCAGGTGAGTGGTCCGTGCTTGATCCGAGCAGCAGTGATGAGCGCTTCAATATTCTGTTAGGTGCGGATCTGGCTTTCAGCCTTGGGGTTGGCGTGGGTGATTCGGTGCAGCTGGTGGTGCCGCGTGCGGATGCGACGGTGTTGGGCGTGCAGCCACGCATGCGCCAGTTTCATGTGAAGGGCCTGTTCCGTGCCGGCATGTATGAATACGACAGCGCTATGGCCATTGCCCATCACCAAGATCTTGCGGCCTTGTTTCGTTACGGCGATGGCGTCAGCGGGCTGCGTTTAAAGGTCACGGATGTAGATCGTGCTGCGCAGATTGCACGCGAGGTGGCGTTGAGTCTGCCTGAAGGTGCGCGCATCAGCGATTGGACGCGCAAACATCGCAACCTGTTCAGCGCCATTCAAATGGAAAAGACGGTGATGTTCGTCATCCTCGCCCTGATCATTGCGGTGGCCGCTTTTAATATTGTTTCTACCATGGTGATGGTGGTCACGGATAAGCGTGCGGATATCGCGATCTTGCGCACACTCGGTGCGACTCCTGGTGTGATTCAACGTATTTTTCTCGTGCAGGGCATTTGGATTGGTTTATTTGGCACCTTGTTGGGTGCGATCGGTGGCGTGGCGTTGGCTTTGAATGTGGAGAATTTAGTGCCTTGGCTGGAGCGCCTGTTCAATGTTCAGTTTCTGTCGGCAGACATTTATTACATCACGGAGTTGCCCTCTGATTTGCGGGCTGCCGATGTGCTTAAGATTTGTGGTCTGTCCTTTGTTTTGACGATTCTCGCCACCCTCTATCCAGCACGACGGGGTGCGCAGACCGAGCCGGCGGAGGCCCTCCGCTATGAATAAGGATGACGCAATCCCGGTATTGTGTGCGCAAGGCGTTTCCAAGCGCTTTGGTCAGGGCGATTTACGCGTCGATGTCTTGCGCGGAATTGAGCTTGAAGTTGCCGCGGCAGATCAACTCGCCATTGTGGGGGCATCCGGTTCGGGCAAGAGCACCTTGTTACACCTTCTCGGTGGGCTGGATCGAGTCGATGCGGGTCGCGTGTTCTTGTTGGGTCAGGAACTAGCAACGCTGAAAGAGTCCGCACGCAGTGCATTACGCAATCGTGCGCTTGGCTTTATCTATCAATTTCATCACCTGCTTCCGGAGTTTGATGCCGTTGAGAATGTCGCCATGCCGTTGTTGTTACGCGGCGATGCACCACGGGTCGCGCGCGTTGCAGCGCAGGGGATGTTGCATTCCGTTGGGCTTGAGGGACGGATGCGCCATCGTCCCCATGAATTGTCTGGAGGCGAGCGTCAACGCGTGGCGATTGCGCGCGCGTTGGTCACACGGCCTGCCTGCATTCTTGCGGATGAGCCGACGGGAAACTTGGATCGTGCGAATGCGGAACGGGTCTTCGAGCTATTGCTGGAGCAACAACGTGAGCAGGGTAGTAGCCTTGTGGTGGTCACCCACGATCTTCAACTCGCAGCGCGGCTGGAGCGAACACTGACCTTGGTGGATGGTCAGCTCAAACCCGTTTAATACGCTTGACTAGTGTTCAGGCTCGTCTTGGCGTGACTGGCGGCGGCGTTTCCAACTGCGAGCAACATGCCATTGCCAGTAGATACGCACACCGATGTAGCCGATCAAGCCGCTCGCTGCAGCCAGAATGAAGCAGCCAAGTAAAAACGGCTCCCAAATCAAACCCAGTTCATGTTGCAGCCACGCCCATGACACTTCGAACTGCATGGTTTCACTGACGGGTGCATCCAGAATCTGCGCACCGAGCAGATAGGCAAACCAGTACAGCGGCGGCATGGTGATCGGATTGGTCAGCCAGACCAAGGCAATGGCAATCGGTAAATTTACCTGAAACAGAATTGCACCTGCTGCGGCCGGCAACATTTGCAGGGGCATGGGCATCCACGCCATGAATAAGCCAATGGCAAAGGCACCGGAGACCGAATGGCGGTTTAGGTGCCACAAGTTCGGGTGCTGCAGGGCGCTACCAAAGATACGCAAGTGCTTGTTATTGCGTACTGCATGGTGATCTGGGATGTAGCGCCGAAGCAGTTTGCGGGGCATAGTCGGGTCAGGCCAATTTGGGCGCAGCGCCAACTTTTATGCGGCGCAGCGTGAAAACAGACCGAGGCATGATGCCGCAAGCGCAACGCCTTGCAAAGCACCGCGGCTTGGCATCGTTTGAAAAGGAGGGTTGGAGGGTGAGTCGACTGGCTGCCATCGCCCTTGGGGCACTTGCAGGTGTGCTGGCCACCCTATGGTGGCCAGCCTCTGCGCTTCCGCTGCTGTTACAGGCATGGGCGCGATTGGGTTGGGCGGATCAACTTCTTGTGGCCGTACTGATCGGCGCAACCTTATTTCTTGCCTTGCGCTGGCTTGGTCGGCATCGTCCCGCTCAGGTCCGTCTCTCTTTTGCTGCGCCAACCAGTGCAGCGTTTCTCGCGTTTGTGTGTCTTGCTGCAGCACAAATTCAACCCGCGCTGGATCAGCGCATTACCCCGGCACAAAGCGGCCAGCATTGGCAATTTACGGGCATGATCGCAACCATCCCTGAACCAGTGGCGGCACGCGGTGGTGAACCTGCCTGGCGCTTTGAGGTTGTACTCGAGCGGGCGGACCGCATTGCGAGTCCTGAAGATGCGATGGATACGGACACGCCCCCAGAATCCATCACCCTGCATCGGGTTCGATTAACTCGGTATGCAGATGCACGTTCAGATGGAGTTTCTGATGTGCCTCGCTTGGGTGAACGTTGGACGATTCAGGCGCGCTTATATTCGCCTGTAGGCGCAGTGAACCCGGCGGCGTTTGATTATGAGCGCTGGTTGTTTCAGCGGGGATTGCAGGCTACAGGGACCTGGCTGACTGGGCGCCTTGATCAGCAGGCCCACGGTATCGCACGTCTGCGCATGGCGCTCTATGAGAGGCTCGCAAAGGCTTTACCGCAGGGAGACGCGCGTGCAGTACTGCAGGCGCTCGTGATTGGTGAGCGCGGCGCATTTGATGATCATTTGTGGGAGAGCTTGCGTCGTACTGGGACCAGCCATCTCGTCGCAATCTCAGGGTTGCATGTGGGGTTGTTAGCGGCCTTGGCGTATGGTTTTACATCGATTTTGTGGCGTCGTTCTGCATATCTCTGCAGTTGGCTTGCAGCACCACGTGCCGCAGCCTTATTGGCGTTGGGCGCAGCGGCACTCTATGCTGCACTTGCGGGCTTCGCAATTCCCACGCAGCGTGCACTTTGGATGTTGGCGGTAGTGCTACTGGCGCAATTCAACCGGTATCGGATACGGGTCATTGATGTTCTCGCGATTGCCTTGTTGGGTGTTCTTGTATTGGATGTGCGGGCGGTGTTGGCGATTGGCTTTTGGCTGTCCTTTGCCGCAGTCGCGCTGATTGCGTTTTTCTTACAGCCCAGCGCAACCCACGCACACGATCCCACCAGATCCTCGAAGAAATCGGCTGGCTGGGCTGCGTTGACTGCGGCAGTGCGGATTCAGTTCGGTCTTACCCTTGGCATGATTCCACTTTTATTGCTCTGGTTTGGGCAAGTATCGTGGGCTTCACCTTGGGTCAATCTAGTTGCGGTCCCCCTGATTGGTTGGGTTGTGGTGCCGCTGGCCCTTGTTGGGAGTGCCTTACTTCTGCTTCTGCCTGATACGGGAGTTTGGCTGATACGTCTTGTGGCAGAGGGGCTGGCTCTGTTGTTGCAAGGCCTGCATCAGGTTGCGGGTACGAACTGGGCGATGAGTCGTCCTCAGCATTGGCCGCTGTTCTCGGCCTTGGTGCTCATGCTCGGAATCGGGGCATGGGCCTATGCGTGGCATCTGCGACAAGCTCGTTGGGTTTTTGCGGGGATTGGGCTCTTGCTTGTTGCACAGCTCGTCCGACAACCCAGTCCCTTGGATCCGAATGCATGGGTGATGCGCATTTACGATTTGGGACGAGGCTATGCGCTTAGTATTCGAACTGCGGAGCGCACGATCTTGATCGACACGGGTTTACGCAGCGGTCCGCATTTTGACAGCGGCCGTGATGTGTTGGTGCCGGCCTTGCGCGCTGAACGGATTGATCGATTGGATCGTCTCTGGTTAACCGGTGAGCGGGGTGATCATCAAGGCGGTCTTCC
>CAZZIQ010000041.1:0-4789 GCA_964654355.1 uncultured Piscirickettsiaceae bacterium | reverse complement strand
GCGGGTCTGGAGTGCTAGACTTGGGCCTTTATCAAGACTTCGATCAATACTTCGGGACAAGGAGTGCGCGGATGTGGGAGTTAGTGCAGGCAGGCGGCTGGTTGATGTGGCCGATCCTGTTGGCCTCGGTGCTGGCGACAGCGATTGTTGCTGAACGATTTTGGAGTCTGCGCGCCAGTCGAGTCGCACCCTCAAATCTGCTCACCCAAGTCTGCGCTTGGCAGCGTGATGGACAGCTGAATGCAGCGCGCTTGCAGGAAGTGCGGCGCAACTCACCACTGGGTCGGATGTTCGCAGCGGGCATTTCCAATCAGCACAATCTGCGCGAAGTCATGAAAGAAGCGATCGAAGAGGTGGGCCGTCATGAGGTCCACTTGCTGGAGCGCTATCTCAACACCTTGGGCAGTATTGCTTCGACCACGCCCTTGCTGGGTTTGCTCGGAACTGTGGTTGGGATGATCAAGGTGTTTGATGCCATCACTCTGCAAGGCATTGGTGATCCCGGCGTCCTTTCTGCGGGCATTTCCGAGGCATTGATCACCACAGCGGCTGGCCTGTCGGTAGCGATTCCGAGTTTCATTTTTTATCGCCACCTTCGCCGTCGTGTGGATGCGCTGGTGGTGGACATGGAACAAGAAGCGATCAAGTTGGTGGAGATCATCCACGGTGATCGTGAGATGTAATGGTCATGAACCTGCGTCCGACCCGTTCCGAAGAGCCTCGCATCGACATCACGCCGTTGATTGATGTGGTGTTCTTGTTGCTGATTTTCTTCATGGTCACCACGACCTTTCAGCAAGAAACCCGACTCAAGGTCGATTTGCCAGAAGCGGTGAGCGGTGCGCCCAGTGTTCGTCAGGAACGCATTGTGCTCGAAGTCAGTGCCGAAGGTCGTTATCAGTTGCAAGGCGAGGCCGTTGCGTCCTCGCGTGAGGCGTTGCGTGCGGCTTTGGAAGCGCTCGGGCCAGCCGGCGATCGCCCGCTGGTGCTGCAAGCAGACGGCAAGGCGCCACACGATGCGGTGGTACGCGCCATGGATGCGGCACGCTTGAGTGGCTTTGATAAGTTGTCGATTGCGGCACAGTCTTCACGCGATTAGTTCGCGAACTTGCGGATAGGGTCGTGCGCCGTTTCTTTGAACGCCTGTGGTACGAACGCCATCCGGCGTTTGTGTTCTTTCTACCCCTGACCGGATTGTTCTGTGCGATGGTGGCACTGCGCCGCTGGCTGTATCGGCGTGGTCTGTTCAAGGTGCACAAGCTCGCATTGCCGGTTCTGGTGATTGGCAACATTCATGTTGGTGGCGTCGGCAAAACCCCTTTGGTGATTGCGGTCGTTGAGGCCTTGCGTGCGCGTGGACGCCGGCCGGGTGTGATTAGTCGGGGATATGGTGGTGAGGCGGGCAACCGCGTGCATGCCGTGTCACCCAGTAGCGATCCTGCCGTGGTTGGCGATGAGCCTTTATTGATTGCGCAGCGTACCGGCGTGCCAATTCGGGTGGCGCGCAATCGAGTCGAGGCTGCGCAAGCGCTCATCAATGAAACCGACTGCGACTGCATCATCACCGATGACGGATTGCAGCATTACGCGCTCGGTCGTTCGCTTGAATGGGTGGTCATGGATGCGGCGCGTGGACTGGGGAATGGCTACTGCCTGCCTGCAGGTCCGCTGCGTGAATCGCCACAACGTTTGCAATCTGTGGATGCAGTGATCTGGAATGGGCGAGCAAGCGCTTCAGAGCCTGCGGATGCTGCTGCCTTCGTTCTTGAACCGGATCGGCTCTGGTTGTGGGACGATCCTAGTCAAACCCGGCCCTTATCCGACTTTGCCGGCATGCCGGCGCATGCGGTGGCGGGCATCGGTCACCCGCAGCGTTTCTTTCAATTACTGCGCAAGGCGGGGATCGAGGTCTTTGAGCATCCTTTTGCCGATCACCATGCGTTTCGGCCGAGTGATTTTCAAGGAATGCGCGGTAGTATCTTGTTGACGGAGAAAGATGCTGTGAAGTTGCCGCCAAACTGGATTCCGCAGCCTGATCAATCCATCTGGGTAGTTCCGGTGCAAGCGCATGCAAATGCGGCGTTGCAAGGCCTGCTCGATCATCTATTCAAGCGTTAAGTATTTTTAAGAGAGAACCATGGATAAGAAACTACTCGACATCTTGGTCTGCCCGCTGTGCAAAGGCCCCTTGGTGTATCGCAAAGCAGAACAAGAACTCATCTGTAAGGCGGATCGTCTGTCGTTTCCGATTCGTGATGAGATCCCGGTCATGCTGATTGATGAAGCGCGTGGACTCACCGAAGCTGAGGTTGAGGCGCTGTAATGAACTTCACGGTCGTCATTCCCGCACGTTATGCCTCTTCGCGGCTGCCCGGGAAGCCGTTGGCAGACATCTGCGGCAAGCCCATGGTGCAACACACGTGGGAGCGCGCGCAGGAGAGTGGTGCCGCGCGGATTTTGATTGCGACCGATGATGCCCGCATTGCGGAGGTGGCGCAGGGGTTTGGTGCTGAGGTGTGCATGACCTCGGCCGAGCATGCGACCGGGACCGATCGTTTAGCCGAAGTCGCCGCACTGGAAGGCTTCGCGAATGATGCGATTTTGGTGAACTTGCAAGGCGACGAGCCTGCCATGCCGCCGCAGTTGTTACGCCAAGTGGCAGAAGACATGGACGCGCATCCGGATGCCAGCGTCACCACGCTGAATCAACGAATTCAACACGCGGCGGAGTTGTTTGATCCACATGTGGTGAAAACGGTCATGGATGCACAGGGCTACGCGCTGTATTTCAGTCGGGCGCCGATGCCTTGGGATCGCGATGCCTTCGCCGTGACCCGTGAAGATCTGCGTGCCGATGCTGAACATTGGCGCCACCTCGGTGTGTATGCCTACCGCGCTGGGTTCTTAAAACGTTTCGCAACGTGGCCACTGTCGCCGCTCGAAGGCATGGAATCGCTCGAGCAGCTGCGTGTCCTGTGGCAAGGCGAGCGAATTCATTGCACGGCCGCGACGGAGTCACCTGGGCATGGCGTGGACTCGCCGGCTGATCTCGAGCGCATGCGCGCTTGGTTCACAAAGCAGGGTGCATGAGCCTGCCATCCCTGTATGAGCGCATCGGTGGTGATGCGGCGGTACGGGCCTTGGTCGATCGCTTTTACGATGTGATGGACAGTGACCCGAGCGTGCAGCCGCTTCGCGCAATGCACGCTAAGAGCCTACGCGTCTCGCGCGATAAGCTGTATCAATTCCTTTCGGGATGGATGGGTGGGCCGCCGCTGTATGCGGAGAAGTACGGCCACCCGCGTTTGCGCATGCGGCACATGCCCTTTGCCATTGACCGTGCAATGGCGGCGCAGTGGATGCAGTGCATGCACCAAGCGCTTGAGGATTGTGTTGAGGATGCGCGCCTACGCGGGGAAATCGAATTTCAGCTTGAGCGCGTGGCTGATCACATGCGCAACATTGCTGAGACGTCGGAAGAGCGCCTCAGCCCTGGAATGCGCGAACCGACGACGTCGGTATAGTCGGAAAAGATCAGGCGCGGTAGTGCGGATCGATCCAGCAGCGCGGTAGCGCTTCACCTGACGGGAAGCTCAGATCTGCTTTGCGAAAGCGATCCGGATCTTGCAGTTCTTCACCACGATGCAAACGTCCCGAAATACTGTCTTTGAAGGGATCGAAGAGTTCGGCGGTGTCGAGTACTTCAACGCGATCGGAATTTTTTGTTAACTGCAAGAACATCTCATTACTCCTTGTGGGTGATCCAGTACGCCTCTTAATGAGCGATCTGGTCTGTTTTTGCGGCCATCACAAAGTCATTGCGATGCAGGCCGCGAATCTTATGACTCCACCAAGTTACGGTGACTTTTCCCCACTCCGTCAGGATGGCGGGGTGGTGGCCTTCCTCCTCAGCAATGTCTCCGACTTTATTGGTAAAGGCAAGCGCCGCAACAAAGTCTGGGAAGGTATAGCTGCGCTCCAGTTGCATAACGCCATCCCGAACCTCAATGTTCCAGTCGGGAATCATACGGATGAGGGTTGCGAGCTCTTCGTCTGAAACTCTAGGTGCATCCGCGCGGCAGGCTTCGCAACGTTCAGCAGTGAGATCGGTCATGGTTGGCTCCTTTTACAAGTGATTTGTTGGCGCGCACAGTCCATTCGTTTCTGGCGTAGCGCGTGAATCTGATTGTCGACGAACATAACCCAAATTGGTTCCTCTGTCAGATTCATCGAGGGGTACTTGAAAAGGTGGTTGCGACCCCCAGATAGGTATCGAAGCTTGCGGTGCAAGCGGTAATCTGTTTCTGATCTCGTAGTTAAGGAGACAACCATGACACTGATGCGTTTCCCAACCTTGTTCAATGACAAGGATTTCGATGAGTTGTTTGATAGCTTCTTCCGTCCTGTGCGTCGTGGCGATGCCGGCTCAATCGAGCGCATGCCCGCGATGGACATCTCCGAGAATGAAGACCATTACTTGATTCATGCCGACATGCCTGGCCTGAACAAAGAAGACATCTCGATTGAAGTTCACAATGGCGTGCTGAACCTGCGTGGTGAGCACAAGGAAGAAAACACCGAGAAGCAAGACGGCAAGGTGATTCGTCGCGAACGTCGCGTGGGTCGCTACGTGCGTAGCCTCACGGTCGGGGAGGCCGTGAACGAGGATGCTATTGAGGCCAGTTATAAGGACGGTGTGCTCGAGGTGAAATTGCCGAAAAAAGTGGCCCCAGAACCGAAGAAAGTTCAGGTAAATGTGGCGTAAGAGCTTGAGTTTTGGTGCAGGAAA
>CAZZIQ010000040.1:0-10799 GCA_964654355.1 uncultured Piscirickettsiaceae bacterium | reverse complement strand
ACGCCGTGGATCAACGCATCGTTTTTGACGCCGACTTGCTGCGGCGCTACGACCGCGCCGGTCCGCGTTACACCTCGTATCCGACGGCGGTGCAGTTTCATGAAGGCTTTGATCGCGATGCGTATGCGGCGGCCTGTGCACGCACCAATGTGGAAGAGGCCCTGCGCCCGCTCTCCTTGTATTTCCATATTCCGTTCTGCGACACGATTTGTTTTTTCTGTGGCTGCAACAAGATTGCAACCAAAGACCGTGATCGCGCTCAACCCTACTTAAGTCGTTTGTATCGCGAGCTCGAGATGCAAAGCGCTTTGTTCGATTCCAGTCGTATCGTCGACCAGTTGCATTGGGGGGGCGGTACGCCGACTTTCATCAGTCATGATCAGATGGCTGAGCTGATGGGCAAGACACGTGAAGCCTTCCGTTTGCATGATGACGACGAAGGTGAGTATTCGATTGAAATCGATCCGCGCGAGACGAATGCGGATACGGTTGCGCACCTGCGCAAGATTGGTTTCAACCGGATGAGCCTCGGCCTACAAGATTTTGACGATACGGTGCAGAAAGCGGTCAATCGCATTCAGTCCGAACAGATCACCTTTGATGTTTTGCATGCGGCCCGTGATGAGGGCTTTAAGTCCGTCAGCATTGACTTGATCTACGGTCTACCGAAGCAGAGTGCGGATAGTTTTGGCAAGACGCTGGAAAAGATCTTGAAAGTGCGCCCAAACCGCTTGTCGGTGTTTAACTATGCGCACTTGCCGCAGATGTTTAAGCCGCAGCGTCGCATCAATGAAGACGAACTGCCGAGCGCAACTGAAAAACTAACCATTCTGCAAGAAACCATCCAAACACTGACTGATGCCGGTTATGTATTCATCGGCATGGATCACTTCGCCTTGCCGGATGATGAATTGGCTATTGCGCAGCGTGAGGGCACGCTGTATCGCAATTTCCAAGGCTATTCGACACACAGTACCTGTGACCTGATTGGTTTGGGGGTCAGTTCGATTGGGATGGTGGGCAACACCTACTCGCAGAACCGCAAGACCGAAGCTGAATACTTCGAGTCTATAGATGCAGGGCAGCTCGCGACGCTTCGCGGGGTTGAGCTGAGTGCGGATGATCTATTGCGGCGTGATGTCATTACACAATTGATTTGCAACTTCCGTCTTCGTTTTGTGGATATCGAAGCGCGTCATGGGATTCGCTTCGCCGATTATTTTGGCTTGGAGCTAAGCGAGTTACCGCGGATGGCGGATGATGGTTTGCTTACCTTTAATGAAGAGGGCATTCAAGTCTTGCCCGCAGGTCGCTTGCTGATTCGCAACATTTGTATGGTGTTTGATCAATACCTGCGCGCAGCCGAACAGGTTCGTTTCTCCAAGGTGATCTGAAGAACGTGCCCGTCGTTGCGACAGAGGGGTTCCGATCTCCCGCCGTTCGGGTTGATGGGCTCACGCGTCGTTTCAATGAGGCAGTTGCGGTTGATTCCATTTCATTCCAGCTCCCGCATGGCGAGGTGTGCGGGCTGTTGGGCGGCAATGGTGCAGGTAAAACCACAACCATCTCTATGTTGTTGGGCTTGTTGATTCCCGATGCGGGTTCGATCGAAATTCTCGGTATGGATTTGTACAAGCAGCGTTGTCAGATCCTGCCGTCCATCAACTTCTCATCACCCTATGTTGATCTGCCGCGACGTTTAACCGTTCGTGAAAACCTAATTGTGTATGCGCGTTTGTATGGCTTGAAAGATCGCAAGGCGCGGATTGCAGAGCTGGCTGAGCAGCTGATGTTCACAGAGCTGCTCGATCGTACCTATGGCACGCTCTCGGCGGGTCAAAAAACCCGTGTCGCTTTGGCAAAGGCCTTGTTGAATCGTCCCCAGTTGTTGTTGTTGGATGAGCCCACCGCGTCTTTAGATCCCGATAGCGCCGATCGCATTCGAGGATGGCTTGAAGCCTATGTGCAGGACACCGGCGCGAGTGTATTGCTCGCATCGCACAATATGGCCGAGGTGGAGCGTTTGTGTGACCGAGTTTTGTTGATGCGCCAAGGTGCGATTGTTGATCGCGGCACACCCAAAGAATTGCTGAGTCGTTATGAGCGTAGCAACCTTGAGCAGGTGTTTTTAGATGTTGCGCGTCATCAAGGACACGGAGCGGAGGTCACGGTATGAATCCCTTGTGTGGTTTTTCGCCGGCCCGCATTGGTGCGATGATCATTCGTTATGCTTATCTATTGCGACGTTCTTGGCCGCGCATGCTGGAATTGATTTATTGGCCTACGGTACAGATGTTGTTGTGGGGTTTGATCTCGCAATTTTTTCTTCAGCACAGTACCTGGGTTGCGCAAGCAGCAGGCGTTTTGCTTGCTGCGGTTATGCTGTGGGATGTTTTGTTTCGGGCGCATCTGGGCGTGTCCTTAGCCTTCTTTGAAGAAATGTATGCGCGCAACATGGGGCACCTGTTTGTTTCTCCGTTGCGGGTTTCGGAGCATATCGCGGCATTGTTAGGGATCAGCATCCTACGCACGCTGATTGGTTTGTCTGCTGCTGCTGGGTTGGCCTATCTCTTGTATGACTACAGCCTATTGGAGTTGGGCCTGCCGCTGATTGCGTTCTTTAGTCAGCTCATGATCATGGGCTGGGCGATTGGATTGGGCGTGATGTCGCTGGTGTTGCGTTATGGCTTGGGTGCCGAAAGCTTGGCGTGGGTTTTGGTGTTCGCGCTGGCACCGATTTCGGCAGTGTATTACCCGGTCAGCATTTTTCCAGAATGGCTGCAACCCGTTTCACTCGCCATCCCCGCAAGCCATGTGTTTGAGGGCATGCGCACCGTGATGTTTGATCATGTTTTTGATTGGAATGCCTTCCGCAACGCAGCTCTGTTGAATGTGGTTTGGCTGGGCGCCGCCATTTCGCTCTACTACTACGCGTTCTACCAGGCGCGTCAACGCGGCAGTCTGCTTAACGCGGGCGATTGATGGCTGCCTACTGCATCAGCAGGCGAATGCTTTGTTCGTGACCCAGCGGACGTCCTTCGGCATCGATCACACGTAGCGTAACGACATGCAGGCCCTCGGGCAGTCCATAGCGAATGCGGTGGGTGCCTACATTGCTGTACACAATCTCGCTCGGTTGGCCGTCAATCAACAGCTGCAAATGATCACCATTGTTGAGGCCGATGCTGCGGAAGCCGATTCGAAACGGTTGATTGGCCGGAAGGGTGGCGAGGTCGTTCGGCGCAATCAGAATGACTTGCGCTTGGCTTTGCGGCAGAGGAGGCCAAGTGCCTGCGCCGAAGCCAGGCGCGCGGGCCTCTGCCGGTGGCGCACTCGGCGCGAATAAGGGTGCACGTGGGCTCGTGCTCTGTGCGACCACGGCAAGGGATGCCCCGACAAGGCCGCCGAGGGCGCTGATTTTGGCGAAATGCAGTAAAAAACGGTGGTTGGCCATGTCCGACTCCGAAATCTTGAGTGGAATGATCGGTTAAGGGGACTACATCATGAACCTGGTTCCCCCGCAAGGCAGAACGCGAATTTCTGTCACCTGCCGACAACGAGTACAATGCGGCGCTTATGCCGTCATCGTCCCCGCGCAATCGCGCAAAACCCCGATTGGTGCAGTGGGTTCAGTCCGCCACCCAGTCTGTCATTCAAGCTGCCAAAGGTATTGGCGGTGGCTCTGCGCGTCCGGGTGTGGGCCCGCGAATCGTTGCCCGTGACCACCATTGTGTGTCGCGCGCCCAGATCAGCCCAAATGCGCTCAAGGTGCTGTATCGCCTGAATCAGGCCGGCTATGACGCTTATCTAGTTGGCGGTGGGGTGCGTGATCTGTTGCTTGAGCGCGAGCCTAAAGATTTTGATGTCGCGACGAGCGCGACGCCTGAGCAAGTGCGGGATGTGTTTCGCAACTGCCGTTTGATTGGTCGACGCTTCCGTCTGGCGCATGTGCATTTTGGTCAAGAGATTATTGAAGTTGCGACCTTCCGTCGCGATGCCAGCCAAGACGAAGATCAGCTGGCCACGGAAGATGGTCAAGTGTTGCGTGACAACGTGTACGGAACCTTAGAAGATGATGCGTTCCGTCGTGACTTCAGTATTAATGCCCTCTATTACGACGTGCGTGATTTCACCGTGGTCGATTATTGCGGTGGCATGGCCGATCTCGAGGCCGGGACCTTGCGCCTCATCGGCGATCCAGAGCAGCGTTATCGCGAAGATCCGGTGCGCATGCTGCGCGCCATCCGTTTTGCGGTAAAGCTCGGTTTCCGTCTGGAGAAGAACACCGAAGCGCCGATTCGTGAGTTGTCTTCGCTGTTGGCAAATATTCCGCCGGCACGCCTCTTTGAAGAAGTGTTAAAGCTGTTTCATGCTGGGCAAGCTGCACAGTCGTTTGAAGCATTGCGTCACTACGACTTGTTTCAGTATTTGTTTCCGGAAACCGATCGGCTGTTGAGCGAAGAGGAAGAACACTTTCCGCATGTGTTTGTGGCGCGTGCGCTGGAAAACACTGATCTGCGCATTGCCGAAGGCATGTCGGTGAATCCGGCATTCTTGTTTGCTGCCATCCTCTGGGAGCCGGTGCGCCAGCGCATTCAGCAGCAGATTGAACAAGGGCAGAATCCAGTGATGGCCAGTAAACAGGCCGGTGCGGAGATCCTCTCGGAACAGCGTCGGCATGTGACGTTGCTCAAGCGTTTTGCGTTTGCTGCGCAAGAGATTTGGGAATTGCAGGTGCGTTTTGATCGCCGCCGCGGTAAGCAAGCCGAGCGATTATTTGCCCACCCGCGGTTTCGTGCGGCCTATGATTTCTTGTTGTTGCGTGCGGAAGCGGGCGAGCCGGTGCAAGAGCTGGCGGACTGGTGGACGCAGTATCAAAACCTTGAAGGGGCGGCGCGCGAGAGCTATGCCAGTGAAGCCCCGGGTAAGAGCAAGCGGCGCAAGCGGCGGCGGCGTAAACCTTCGCCGGCTGCTGGAGCTGAGGCGCCTTCCACACCGGATCCGCAGGCCACGGAGTAAGTGGCGTGCCAGAGCTTGTCGCATGGATTGGGGCGGGCGCGAACCTGCCCACCGAGATTCAAGGGCACCATTTCGAACCCATCGACACCCTGCGCACGGTGCGTCTCGCATTGGATGAGATGCGTGGTATTCAGGTTGCTGCAAGCTCGCCTGTGGTGCGTTCGCCGCCGATGGGTCCGGCGGACCAGCCCGACTATCTCAATGCAGTCTTGTTGTTGCGCACGTCACTCGAGGCCGAGGCCTTACTCGATGTGCTGCAGCAGCTGGAAACCGACTTTGGTCGTGTGCGCGGTGAACATTGGGGGCCTCGCACCTTAGATTTGGACCTCTTGCTGTATGGCATGCAACGGATGGCGTCTGAGCGCTTGACGGTACCGCATCCGGGCTTGATAGAGCGTGCATTTGTGCTGCAACCCCTGTGTTCGATGGCAGAACAGATGAACCTCAAGCTGAAAATCCCCGGTATTGGCCTACTTGCTGGGTACTGTGGACAATATTCTCCGCTGGCGGTTGTGGCCGACGATTTGGAACCCTGAGGAGTTGACCAGCCCGTCACTCACTGCGAGGAATCCGAAGGACGACGCGGCAGGTTTATGGATCGCCACGAGCCTCACGACCCGCGCGATGACGATGGAAGAAACAAGGCCCTCGTCAGAAATAACGAAGGACAGAGCGCACGCTAAACCATGAACACTCAAGTCACCATCAATACCTTGCAAGCGATGAAAGCGCGCGGCGAGAAGATCGCGTGCCTGACCGCCTATGACGCAAGCTTTGCAGCGCGTGTCGATGCGGCAGGTGTGGATGTTGTGTTGGTCGGTGATTCGCTTGGCATGGTGGTACAAGGTGAAGCCACGACCTTGCCGGTGCAGATGGAGGATGTGATTTATCACACGTGTGCAGTGGCACGTGGGCTTAAGCGTGCCTTGCTCATTGCGGATATGCCGTTCATGAGTTACGCGACGTTGGATCGGGCCCTCACCAATGCGGCGCGTCTCGTGCAAGAGGGTGGTGCGCAGATGGTCAAGCTCGAAGGTGGCGCCGATCAGGTGGAAACCGTGCGTGCGCTAACGCGCAACAACATTCCAGTCTGTGCCCATCTCGGTTTACAGCCGCAGTCGGTCCATCGTATTGGGGGCTATCGTGTGCAGGGTCGTGAACACGATGCTGCGCAACAAATGCTGGCAGATGCCAAGGCTTTGCAAGATGCAGGTGCGAGTCTTTTGGTGGTGGAATGCATTCCGACCGCGTTGGCAGCCGAGCTTTCAAAGGCATTAGAGATGCCAGTGATTGGCATCGGCGCGGGTGTCGATGTCGATGGCCAGGTGCTGGTGCTGTACGACATGTTGGGGATCACGCCCGGCAACGTACCGCGCTTTGCCAAAGACTTCTTGACCGGAGAGGTGGGCGGTGTTCCGGCCGCCTTGCGTGCCTATGTTGAAGCGGTGCGCACGCAGGCCTTCCCGGCGAGTGAACAGACCTTCGCCTGACCTTTTCCGATCGGATGCAGCTTTTTCACGACATTGCGGGATTGCGCGCACACATCGCGCGTTATCGCCGTGATGAACAAGAAATCGCTTTTGTGCCCACCATGGGCAACCTGCATGCAGGACACCTTGCCTTAGTCAAAGAGGCGCGCCAGTACTGCGAGCGTGTCGTGGTGAGCATCTATGTAAACCCGCTGCAATTTGGCGCAGGCGAAGATTTCGAGGCTTATCCGCGTACCTTGGAGGAAGACCGGCAAAAATTAGAAGCGGCGGGTGCGCATGTGTTGTTTGCGCCCAATGATCGTGAGATCTATCCACAGGGTCGCGAACACACTACGACGATTGATGCTCCGCAAGGATTGACCGATACCCTCTGCGGCGCGGCGCGCCCGGGTCATTTTCGCGGGGTCACCACGGTTGTCGCCAAGTTGTTCAATATCGTACAGCCACAGGTTGCGGTGTTTGGTGAGAAGGACTTCCAGCAGTTGCGCGTGGTGCAGCAGATGACCGTTGACCTCAATCTACCGATACGGATTCAAGGCGTTGCGACGCAGCGTGAAGCCGATGGTTTGGCGATGAGTTCGCGCAATGCGTATCTCAGTGTCGAGGAGCGTAGCCAAGCACCGTTGTTGTATGCGCAGTTACAGCAGGCCGTTGAGCAACTGCGCGCAGGGCAGGCTTGGGATGCGATTGAGGCGGAGGGGCTCAGGCGTTTGTCTGCAGCCGGATTCGTTCCGGACTACTTCAGCTTGCGCAATGCAGAAGATTTGCAACCACGCGCGCAGTGGCAGGCGGGGGACGCACCGGCACGGGTGTTGCTGGCCGCTCGTCTCGGCAACACACGATTGATTGATAATTTGTCGATCTTGTGAGGGATGGAGACCGCTTCACCGCGAAAAAGCCCTGTGAAATCAGGGGTCTGTCCACGAAAAGCGAACCCTGTATAATGCCCACCCGATGAATCTGACCCTGCTCAAGTGCAAGCTGCATCGCGTCACCGTGACCCACTCCGAATTGGAGTACGAGGGTTCGTGTGCGATTGATGGTGCGTTGTTGGATGCCGCGGGCATCCTCGAGTACGAACAGATCCAGATCTACAACATCAACAATGGCGAGCGTTTCACCACCTACGCCATTCGCGCGGAAGCACACTCCGGGATCATCTCGGTGAATGGTGCGGCGGCGCATAAGGCGGCACCGGGTGACAAGGTCATTATTGCGGCCTACACCCAGCTCGATCAGGCCGAGGCGCGGCGCTTCAAGCCAACCCTAGTTTATGTTGATGGCGCGAATGCCATCAGTCATACCGCGAACAGTATTCCCGTTCAGGCTGCGTAAGCGGCAAGCAAGTCACTAGCCGGTATTCCGCATGCCCTGCGAGATCGCATTGATCGAGCGTAGCAACGGCGGCATCCAGCGGTTGCGTTCTTCTTCCGACTGAGTTTCGTCAATCACGCGCTGATGCAAGATCACTTGAATGTGATTGAGCGGATCCAGATACGGATTGCGACGCATCAAGGACAACGCCAAGGATGGGTTGTCTTCCATCAGATGTTCCGCGCCAATGATTTCGAGGATCTGGCTGCGGGTGCGCTCAAACTCGTCACGTATGCGTGCATAGATGCTGCGCGCCTGATCCTGATCCTTCGCCATGGTCGAATATTCTTCGGCGATTTGCATGTCTGCCTTGAATAACGCCATCTGTGTGTTGCTCAGCAACGCACGGAAGTAGGGCCAGTCGCGATACATCTTTTGTAATTCGCTCATGTGCGCGGCATTACTCTTGCGCCAGTTTTCCAACGCGGCGCCAATGCCGTACCACGCCGGCAGTGTGTGACGGGATTGTGCCCAGCCAAACACCCATGGAATCGCTCGAATCGAGCTCTTAGAGCGATTGCCTTGTTTGCGGTGTGATGGGCGTGAGCCAATGTTGAGCAGGCCAATCTCGGTCACAGGCGTGGCTTCATAGAAGTAATCCAAGAAGCCTTCGGTGCGGTCGGTCAGATCGCGATAAGAATCCTCGCCAAGCTGACTGAGCTGGGTCATGGTCTCGAGATCACGCGCATGATCTGTCGGCACAGGTCCGACCAAGCCACGGCTCGCACGCATCAATCCGGTGCAGCCCATGGTGAGCTCATATACGGCCGTTTCTTCGTTAGCGTAGCGGTAGTAGAGCATTTCACCTTGTTCGGTGAATTTGATCTGTCCGGTTACAGTACCCGGCGGCTGCGCCAAGATGGCTTCATGCGTCGGGCCGCCACCGCGACCGACGGTGCCGCCACGACCATGGAACAAGCGACACTGAATGCCGCGCTTATCGGTCAAGGCCGCGACCTTTTGCTGTGCTTCATACAAATGCCAGGACGACGACAAAATGCCGCCATCCTTGCTTGAGTCGGAATAACCCAGCATGACTTCTTGCAGGTTGCCGGAAATCCGCAACAACTGTTGGTACACCGGCACGTCGAACAAGGTGTTCAACACGGGCTCAAGACGCTCGAGGTCATGAATGGTTTCAAACAGCGGCGATACGCGGAGGTTGCACACCTCCTTACTCGGATCGACCAAGCCGCGCAGGCGCGCGAGGTACATGACTTCGAGGACATGACTGGCTTCGTGGGTCATCGAGATGACGTAGGTGCCGAAAGCATCTTCACTGACTTCCGCACGCATCTGTGCCATCACGGCAAACACATCCAAGGTCTGACGTGTTTCTTCGCTCAGTCGATTCGTATCCAGAACCTGCTGTGATGCGCCATCGAGTTGCTGTGCGAGCAAGTCAATCCGCGCGCGCTCGTCGAGCGTTTCGTAATCGAGGCCTTGTTGACTGAGGATTTCAGCAACGGCTTGAGTGTGGCGGGTCGACTCTTGGCGCACGTCGAGGGAAAGCAAATGGAAGCCGAAGGTTTCAGCGAGTCGAATCAAATCAAGCAAGCCGCCGCGTGCCATCAGGCCATCGCCATGCGATTCCAGCGAAGACTTGATCAAACACAAATCAGTCAAGAACGCCTGCGCCGAGCCATAGCCAGCCGGAAGTTTGCTGATGTCTTCACCTGCTTCGGCCGCATCCAATCGCTTTAGGTTCAACTCAATGCGGTGACGCATGGCGACCAGTTTGCGACGATAGGGTTCGCGTGCGTATTGTGTGGGGCGCTTGGCAAACATTTGTTTGCAGAAGGCTTGGTCCACTTCAAGGCTATGCAAGAGCTCCGCGCTGGGCTCGACCAAGTCAATCGAGTGCGTGATTTCGCCGGCGAGACGAGTGAGGCGTGCGATATATTCTTGTAATACGGTGCGCGAATACGTGCGCACGGCATGAGCGGTGGTTTCGGGTAAGACAAACGGATTGCCGTCGCGGTCGCCACCGATCCAAGAGCCGAATCGAATAAAAGCGGGCACCTTGATCGCAGTGCTGCCTTCGCCGTCAGGGAAATAACGGCGCAGGCGGCGCTCAAGATTGCGATAAACCCGCGGTACGGCTTGGAACAGCGAGCGCTGGAAGTAATAAATCCCCTGACGAATTTCATCTTCCACGCTGGGCTTGTGTGCACGGACTTCGTCGGTGCACCACAGCACACGAATTTGTGCGAGCAACTGACGCGCGAGATCTTCTTTTTCTTCGCGGGTCAGGCGTGGATCGTCCAATTGTTCGCTGGTCACGAAGACGCGACGCAGGCCTTCCATGGTGGTGCGGCGGCGCGCTTCGGTTGGATGCGCGGTCATCACCGGAATGAACTGCAGTTGATCGAACAGATTTTGAATCTGCTCTGCACCCATTCCTTCTTCTTGGAACTTGCGCAGCGCGCTTTCGAAAGAGCCTGTCCACAGATCGTCAGAGGTGAGCAAGGCACGCCGACGTTGTTCGTGATTGAAGCTCTCTTCGGCAACGTTGACCAAACTGAAATAAATACTGAAGCCACGGATGATGTGGCTCAGGGTTTCAGGATCGTGCTGCTCGATCAGTTTCTTGAGCTTGGCGCGCTTGCCCGCGCTTTCTTGCCGATGCAGGTTTACATAGCCCTTGCGTAGGGTTTCCACCGCAGCATAGACGCGTTCGCCGGCTTGCTCACGGATGACCTGGCCAAGCAGGGTACCGAGCAGGCGCACACGGTTGCGCAGAATGGTGTCACGGGGTTGTTTGTACGGAATGGTTTTCACGGGTTCGGCACGTTCCGTCCCGCCCGACGCAGCACGACCTTGGCGCAGATGCGGCAGGAGGGGGGTATTGGGTTTGGCTTTGGGCCCTGCAGGCCTACAAGCAGGGGGCCGAAGTATAGCCTCGATTGGGGTTTT
>CAZZIQ010000039.1:0-11260 GCA_964654355.1 uncultured Piscirickettsiaceae bacterium | reverse complement strand
ACAAGAATCCCTGCCAAAACGTCTCCGGCATCATCCCGCCCATCGGGTGGTGTGCTAACGCCTGCCCAGAGGCAACAGCAGCACTGAGTGCGACACTGCCGAAGCCGAGTTTTCTTAGAAAATGTATCTGTTTCATGTTTCGTTCCTCTCATCGTTCCCATGGGAACCGTGTGGTTTTCCGAATACGCATTCGTCTCTGATGAATGAAAAAACAATGAAATGATTGGTTCATCAGTGGATGCGAATATTGTTTTTACCAATAAAGTTGTAACTGGCGGTTACATCTTTCATTGACGTAGTGCACTATGTGCGGCGACACCCACCATGTCCAAGACCATATTTCGATCGTCTTTATAGGAATAGGCTATGAACCGAAACCCGATGATCGCGCGCTCAATTCGCTATTTGCTGGCGGTGGCAAAACATCAAAGTTTTACCCGTGCAGCAGAAGCGCTTTACGTGTCGCAACCAACACTATCCCAGCAGATCAAGCAACTGGAGGAAGTGCTCGATGTGCAGCTTCTAGACCGTAGCGGACGCAGCGTGCGCCTAACGGCGGCTGGAGAGATCTATGCCCGCTATGCAAAGCGCGCACTAGGCGAGCTCGATGCTGCACAACGCGCAGTTAATGAACTCAATGATCTGAGTCGCGGCTCGATTCGCTTAGGCATGACGCCGATCACTGAATACTTGTCTGCCCCCTTGTTGAATGAATTCCACAGCCTGCATCCCGGCATTGCTGTGAATAGCATAGAAATGACGCAAGAAGACATAGAGCGTAGTGTTGCCGAAGATCGCATTGATCTTGGCATTGCATTCACCAATGTGCTCACGACGAAAGCACACTCCAACGACATCGACTCCCATATTTTGTTTGTCGAAACCTTGAATCTTGCGATTGGGAAAGAGCACGAACTGGCAGGAAAAGAGCAAACGCTCGACGAACAAAGCCTCGAGGGCATTCCGCTCATCATGCTGAACACCGACTTTGCATTACGTCGTCATTTTGATGTGTATTGCATTGAGCATGGCATCACGCCAAACATCGTGATGGAAACCAATTCACTCAGCATCATCATCCAGACTGTGCGCCTCGGGCAACTCGCGACAATCCTTCCCGAGAGTATTTCCTGCTCACACGCAGATCTTGCACCAGTCCGACTGACACCCGAATTGCCGTATCACACCACCACCATGTTTTGCCGCAAGGGCGCACATAAAAGCCCTGCCTGCGAGGCATTTGCCGAGTTGATGTCAAACTGGTTTAGTAGTCGCTGCGCACAGAGCACAAACAAAGAGATCCGGGTTGGAAAAATGGCCAAACCGGCTCTTAGCTCCAATACCAAGGCGCTATCGAACGCCTAGCATTCACGCTAGATCAAATCGCTAAACAACCACGGCGCCTCTTGTTGGCGCCGTTTTTCATAGGCATGGATGGAATCGGCATGCTGTAAGGTCAGGCCAATGTCATCGAGCCCATTGAGCAAACGATATTTGCGGAAAGCGTCAATCTCGAATGGGAACGACTGGCCATCGGGTGTAGCCACAGTTTGTGCAGCGAGATCAATCGTCAGCGCATAACCCTCTACTGCATCGACTGCAGTAAACAGACTATCCACGATCTTGCTATCAAGCTGAATCGGCAACAGGCCATTGTTGAAGCTGTTGTTGAAAAAGATATCGGCAAAGCTTGGCGCAATCACCGCACGGAAGCCCTGATCCATCAGCGCCCACACCGCGTGTTCACGCGACGAGCCACAACCAAAATTCTCGCGCGCTATCAAAATCGAGGCGCCCGCATACCGCGGCTGATTCAACACAAAATCGGGATTGATTCGACGTGTCGAATTGTCAATTTCAGGACCACCGACATCGAGGTAGCGCCAGTCATCAAAGGCATTCGGCCCAAAGCCACTGCGCTTGATCGACTTGAGATACTGCTTGGGAATGATGGCATCGGTATCCACATTCGGCCGATCCATCGGTGCAACCAATCCGGTATGGGTGGTGAACTTTTCCATTACACACTCCCCTTCAAGATCTCACGCACATCGACGAAATGCCCCTTGATGGCAGCAGCAGCGGCCATTGCCGGGCTCACCAAATGAGTGCGACCCCCCGCACCTTGACGACCTTCAAAGTTACGATTCGACGTCGACGCGCAATGTTCGCCCGACTCCAAACGATCGGCATTCATCGCTAAACACATCGAACAACCTGGCTCACGCCACTCAAAACCCGCCTCAGTAAAAATTTTATCGAGCCCTTCAGCTTCTGCTTGCTGTTTCACCAAACCGGAACCCGGAACGACCATCGCCTGCTTCAGCGATGTTGCAACCTTCTCACCACGCGCCAACGCCGCCTTTGCGACTTCTGCAGCGGCGCGTAGGTCCTCAATCCGCGCGTTGGTACAGGAACCAATAAACACGCGATCGAGTTGAATATCGGCAATCGCCTGCTTGGCGTTCAGCCCCATATAGGCCAGCGCCTTGCGCATACCATTGGCTTTCACGCTATCGGCTTCTGCATCTGGATCCGGAACCTGACCTGAAATCCCAGTCACCATCTCCGGTGAAGTTCCCCAGGTGACTTGCGGCTCAATCGCAGCGGCATCCAACATCACCTCGCAATCAAACACGGCATCGGCATCGCTGTGCAGATCACGCCACGCCGCAACCGCCTTGTCCCAGTGTTCACCAGAAGGGGCGTAAGGACGTCCCTTCACATATTCAATGGTTTTGTCATCCACGGCGACCATACCGGCCCGCGCACCGCCCTCGATGGCCATGTTGCAAACCGTCATCCGCCCTTCAACCGACAAACTTTCAATGGCTGAGCCCGCGAACTCAATCGCATAACCAGTGCCGCCGGCGGTCCCGATTTCACCAATGATGGCCAACACTACATCCTTTGCAGTGACACCCGGGCCAAGCTGACCCTCAACTCGCACGCGCATGTTCTTCGACTTCTTTTGCACCAGCGTCTGGGTCGCCAATACATGTTCGACCTCAGAGGTGCCGACACCGAAGGCCAACGCGCCCAGCGCGCCATGCGTCGAGGTGTGCGAATCACCACAGACCAAGGTCATGCCGGGCAAGGTAAAACCCTGCTCAGGGCCAACCACATGCACGATGCCCTGACGCACATCATCCATCGCGAACTCTGTGATCCCAACGCTGTGCACATTGCTATCAAGCGTTTCAACCTGAATCTTGGAAACCGGGTCGACGATGCCCTGCGCACGCTGTGCCGTCGGTACGTTGTGATCGGGCGTTGCCAGATTCGCCGCGACCCGCCACGGCTTGCGCTCCGCTATGCGCAGCCCCTCAAAGGCCTGCGGACTGGTCACTTCATGCAGCAACTGCCGGTCAATATAGAGCAGCGCCGAACCGTCCTCTTCCGTGCGCACCACATGCGCATCCCACAACTTGTCGTAAAGCGTCTTTCCCGCCATGTTTTGATCCATCTCTGAAAGCCCAGCCTGCGCATTGGCGGCCGAGCATGCGAAAATTGCCGCCTATGGTACCTGTCCCGCCCAAACATCCGAAGGCCAAACTGGCCAAAAATACCGGCCAAGAAACCATTCGCGATCAGGTTTTTGCCGATCCGGTCCATGATCTGGTCGACTTTGCATTCGATCAACGGGTTGCCAGCGCCTTCCCCGACATGATCCGCCGCTCGGTACCGGGCTACGATAGCCTGATCCCGTTGCTTGGCCTACTGGCCGCGCGCCATGCTAAGAATGGCAGTGTGATCTATGACCTGGGTTGCTCGCTCGGCGCCGGCCTACTCGCCACGCAACACGCCTTAAGAACATTCCACAGAGAAGTCACCCTCATCGGGGTCGATAACGCACCAGCCATGCTCGAGGGCGCGCAGGAAACGCTTGGCGATTCCGCCACACTGCGTTGCGAAGACATTCGCCATAGCGACCTCAGCAATGCGTCTGTTGTTTTGCTGAATTTCACGCTGCAATTCGTACCGGTTGCAGATCGACTGCCACTACTGAAACGCATTCATGATGCACTGCGTCCGGGCGGAGTGGTGCTGCTGTCGGAAAAGCTCGCGTTCGAGCAGGCTGAGCAAGAAGACTGGATAACGAGCACACATCTCGACTTCAAGCGCGCCAATGGGTATTCCGAGCTTGAGATCGCACAGAAACGTAGCGCACTAGAAAATGTCCTCATTCCCGAAACTGAGAATACTCACCTTGAACGCCTGCGTTGTGCCGGCTTCACGCGTGCTACCCGCTGGTTTCAAGCGCTCAACTTCGTTAGCTTGATCGCACATAAAACTGCATGAGCGATCTGCGCAGGCTACTCGATGTGTATTCCGGCGTACTGGAGTTTTTGCATGCGCATGACAACCCAGCGCTGCGCACATGGGCCGCCGCACTCCCGGAGCAGCTACAGCATGGTCTCGATCCAGAACGCTTTGGTGACCTCCCCGCATGGATCGAAATCCTCCGAGCGTTGCCTCAGGTCACACCACAACACATCAAGTTAAACACGGCCGCACCCATCATCGGTGCGACAAACGAACTCGATGACGCAACCCGCGCCGAGATCGAACAAGGCTTGTGGGCGCTGAGTCCTTGGCGCAAGGGACCGTTTTCGGTGTTCGGCACCCACATCGACTCCGAATGGAGATCGGAGCAAAAATGGGCTCGCCTTGCCCCACATCTCGACCTTCAAGGTCAACTGGTGCTGGATGTCGGCTGCGGCAATGGCTATTACGCATTGCGCATGCTTGGCATGGGCGCGCGTCGCGTGATTGGGATTGATCCTTCGCCCCGCTTTGTTGCGCAGTTCGCTGCCCTGCGTCATTTCCTTGATCTAGCCACACCGGTTGCAGCCGATGTGTTGCCACTCAAGTCAGAGGATCTTCCTGCCGGTCTCGCCGCCTTTGATACGGCATTCAGCATGGGCGTGCTGTATCACCGGCGCGAACCGGTTCAGCATTTGCGCGAGCTGTGGACAGCACTGCGTCCCGGCGGCACCCTGATTTTGGAAACCATGATTTTGGAAGATGAGGCGGATGGGCTTCTGATTCCGCAACACCGCTACGCACAAATGCGCAACGTCTGGGCCATCCCGGGATTAAATGTATTGACCCACTGGGTCGAGGAAGCGGGCTTTGAGGGCGCAGAGATTCTCGACATCACCCGCACCACGACCGCAGAACAGCGCCGCACTGCGTGGATGACCTATCACTCGCTGGCTGATTTTCTCGACCCGATGGATGCAAACAAAACCATCGAAGGCTATCCAGCACCGACGCGCGGCATCATCCGCGCGCACAAACCTAGCTGCTGATCCAACGATTTAAGCAATGGCGCGCATGCTGCGCGACCTCACTGGCGGTCAGCCCAATCGGACCGATTCCAGAGGCAACCGCTGCGTCCGCCGCCGCTCCATGCAGATAAACAGCGAACTGGGTTGCCTGCAACAGCGACAAACCTTGTGCAACTTGCGCTGCAAGCAGCCCCGTTAAAACATCCCCCATCCCTGCACTGGCCATGCCGGCATTGCCCGTTGAATTACGCAGCAATGCAGCTCCCGGTGCCAGAATCAAACTACCTGCGCCCTTCAACACCACAACACAAGCAAAACGCTGCACCAAATTTTCAACTGCAGCGACACGATCAGACTGCACCGCTTCCGTTGCACAGCCCAACAAACGCGCCGCCTCGGCTGGATGTGGTGTCAATACGGTTTGACCCGATGCGCGCTCACGCAATTGATCTTGCAGCACAGGATCCCGTGCAATCAGATTCAGTGCATCCGCATCCAACACCAACGGCAAAGAACTCCGGAGCGCCTCTGTAAGCAGTTGCTCCGCAGGTTTGGACTGTCCCAAACCCGGGCCCACTGCCAAACATGCAGGCGGATCCAAGGCAAAGACGCGAGCCGGCTCACACAACATCAATTCCGGGACCACAGAGTCCACCGCCAACCGCGTATCGATCATTCCTACGAAGACGCGGCCCGCACCGGTCCACAAGGCACTCCGCCCCGCCAACAGAGCAGCACCCACCATGCCGGAGGCGCCCCCCAGCACCCCGACGCTACCAAAGTCACCTTTGTGCGCGTTGACAGCGCGCGGCTTGAGCCAAGCCCGCAAATCGTCCAACTGCAGTTCATGAATTACGCTCGCCATCGCGTCATGCTACTGCAAAGCGGGAACTTGCCCAAAGCTCTGCGCTCCAAGACTAACCTACCCTTTCAAAACCTCTGACGTACACTCCCCCCCCTACCTCCCTCGATTCGTATGCATCAACGTTCCCATTCCACCTTGTTCTCATGGCTTGCCATTGCCATCCTTGCCGGTGCCTTGGCCGTCTTCTATTTCACCAAACCTATGGAGAGCGCAATGGCTGCTGAGAAAAACCTGCCTACAAATGTTGAAACCATCGTGGTCGGCATGGGCTGTTTCTGGGGCGCCGAAAAGCGTATGGCAGCACTGAACGGCGTGCTCGAAACCGAGGTGGGCTATGCCGGTGGCAACTTCGCTGATGCGACGTACAAGAAGGTCCTCGCTGCCGAACATGTACCCGGCGTGCGCAACCATGCCGAAGTGGTCAAGGTGGTGTTCGACCCCGCACAAACTACACTCGAACATATCTTGGCGGGCTTTTGGGAGAACCACGATCCCACCCAAGGCGATCGCCAAGGCAATGACATTGGCACGAATTACCGCAGTGCGATCTACTACAACACTGACGCACAGCGCAGTGTTGCTGAAGCCTCCAAAACCAAGTTTCAAGAAGCGCTCACAACCGCCGGCCATGGCGCCATTACGACAGAAATTGCGCCACTCGCTGCATTCTGGAGCGCCGAGGAATACCACCAAGATTATCTGGTGAAAAATCCGCGTGGCTATTGCGGCCTGGGCGGCACCAACGTGCGCTATCCCGGCCTAGCGGGCGGCACTACACCCACAACATTGGACCTTGCACCCCTCAACGCTGAAGACCTCAATACTCAACAACAACTGATTGTATTCGAGGCAGAAGACTGTCCTTACTGCGTGCAATTTAAAAACGAAGTGCTGAGTAACTGGAAATCCCCCATTGCCATCGTGCGCACCCGTCAAAACACACCGCCCGGTGACTGGAGCCTGAGTCAAAACCTCTGGGCAACACCCACCATTGTATTGTTTGAACAAGGTAAGGAAGTTGATCGCTACACGGGGTATGACGGCGACAGCAAACGCTTCTGGGGCTGGCTCGGCTATCACCTACTGAGCGATGAAGAACGCAAAATTGCGTTTGAACAAGGCACCGAACGACCGTTCACCGGGTCACTGCTTGACAATAAAAAACCCGGCAACTATGTGGACCCCATTACTGGCGTCCCGCTGTTTCGCAGCGACACCAAGTTCAACAGCGGCACTGGCTGGCCGAGTTTCTTCGAGCCTTATGAGGGCGCCCTGACGACACATGAAGACAGTAGCCACGGCATGACCCGGGTTGAAGTGCGCAGCGCCAGCTCGGGCATCCACCTTGGCCATGTCTTTAATGACGGCCCACCACCGACAGGCCAACGCTATTGCATCAACAGCCGCGTACTGCGTTTCGTTCCAGACGAAGAATAAACGCCAAAAGCTTCGGATTACCGCGCTTTCGGCAGCCATACTTCGAATAAAACCTTCTGCGCAGAAGGCACATACACCACATAACCGTCCAGCTGCTGAATCAGCTTACGGGTAAGGTGTAAGCCAAGACCGGTCCCAGGCTGCGACTGCGCACCGCGCGAGCGATAGAACTTTTGGAACACCAAGTCTGGATCTGGAACACCCGCTTTGCCCGGAGCATTTGCAATCACAACCAAGTAACCCGGTTGCATGCCCGGACCAGGGGCAGCAGAAAGATGCACAGAGGGGCGCGAGCCTTCAGCGCGATAACGCATTGCGTTGTGCAGCAGATTACTCAAGGCAATCTCGAGGAAGTGCTGATCCGCTAAAACCTCAGCTTGATCATGCTCAGCCAGGCGCGCCGCAAACTCGAAGACGGTACGCTCGGCATCTACGTCCTTCAGTAACGACTCCAACACACTACGCAAACTGATTGGATGCATGTTAATAGCTTGGGTCTCATCACCCCATCGATCGCTACTCAAACAGTTCGATAACAACTCATTCATTTTATCGACTGCCGCCACAATCTGTGTTTTCCGTTCAGTCACGGGTAATCGCTCCATCCCTGCCGCCATACGAATGGTCGCCATTGGATTACGCAATTCATGTGCGAGCAAACCAAACAAGCGCATCTGCTCATCACGCGCCAACCGCTGCAAAGAGCTTTCTTGCTCGGCAAGCATACGCAGTTCAATTTCGCGTAGACGATCTTCGTCCAGACCACGCTGACGCAGATACAGCAATGCCATCATGGCGAAGCCCGAGATCAAGGCATACAAAAGTGGCAAGTAAAAAGTGACTTCAGAACCCGCGACCAGATCCAAGCGTGGCAGCCCGAAAATTGAAACCAAAAACGCGTTGGCCGTGAAGTAGAGAAAAACAATATTACGTGTTGAGAGCAATCCTCGACCTTCCGACGCCACAGGCGCTGGACGATATCTCCAAGCAAGGAACCACAGGAGTATTTGGGTAACGAGAAGGAAAGCGATATTCAGCTCCATCGCATACGAAGACTCGCCGATTATGGCAAGAAGAAGTAAAAACCCAAGAAAAGCGTATGAAGTGGTCCGAAACACTCCAAACCATGGCGGCATTGGATAATCATTCAGGAGATGCGCAGAGAACCAAAACAGTGAAGCCGCAAAGAGCAAAGTAACCACCTGTAAAAGCAACAGATAGTTTGAAATCATGCCCGGAAGTGGAAGGAGACTGTAGTAACCTAAAAACCCAATCGCGAAGATAAATGACAGAATCTGCTTGATTGTAAAAATAAAAAATAATCGGCTTTGGTTCTGCAGCCAATAGAGCAGGCCCCAAACAATTGTTCCGAAAACCAATGCCATATAGGCGCCTGCCCAGCGCTCTTGAGATCGATCAAGGCTCGCCACCTCCTCGCTTGTATGCGCCCCCAAAAACAAAGATAGATCTCCACTACTCTCCGAGCGCAGATAGATTGTGCGCGCTTCGGAGGCTGTAGGAATCTGAAAATAGATATTTCCAGATTCATTGTGCTGCGCTAATGCACGTTGGTAGCCTGCAATTTGATGTAGATTGTTCAGAGGATCATACAGCTCAATTTTTTCTAGATAAGAAGGGCGAATGCGCAGCCAAATCTGTTGCGGCTCACCAACCTGCCGCGCTCGGATCTCGAATCGAAACCAAATAGGATTGCTGGTAAAACCACGCGAGTAGATCGATTGAAATGATCGATAATCTGCAGCTTGCGCATCTGATAACACCGCCCGTCCAGCCACATCCTCCCAGGCTTCACGCGACTGAATCCAATCTTCTTGCATATGCGCAGCCATCGCGCTCGCGCCGAATAACACCCAGAAACCAAAACATAAGAAAAGAAAACGCTGCATAGGTGCACTCATCTTGTTTTAGTTCCGAATCCAGCGCCATGCCACGCCCGCACCGACTAGTGCGACAAGACCAAACAAACCAAAGGTCAATGCACCACCGAGACCATCCCAGACGTAGCCCGCCAGCAAACTACCGATCGCACCACCGACACCAAAGCTAAAGCTCGAATAAATTCCCTGCCCGCGCACCTGATGACGACCGCGGAAATGACGATGAATTAGATGAATCGCCGCAGCATGCATCACACCGTACGTTGCTGCATGAATCGCTTGTGCCAAGGTCATGATGCCAATGTGAGCAGGAAAAAACGCAATCAAAAGCCAGCGCACGCTTGCCAACAATAAGCTAATGATCAATAAGCTACGCTCACCAAAACGCGCAATCAGGCGCCCCATGCGCATAAACACTGCAACTTCGACGACCACACCGAAGCCCCATAGCAATCCAATTACACCGCGATCGTAGCCATAGTCTTCTAGATAAATCGAATAAAAGGTGTAATACGCGCCATGGCTGGCTTGCATCAAGAAGGCCGCAATCAATAACCCGATCACCTCCGGCTTGAGCAATACCTTGCGTAAAGAGGGCACTTCTACATGAGTATCATGTGCCGCCGAATCAGGCACACTCAAGCTGGCCAGCCAGATCGCCACAAATAGCACCATCAACACAGGCAAGAGCAAACCCGCACCCTGACTCTGCAATAAAGGTCCAAGTAGCACCACACTCAGAATAAAACCAACCGAGCCCCATAAACGAATGTTGGAATAGGCATGGGTGCCCTCACCCAAGTGGTTCATCGTGGTCGCTTCAAACTGGGGCAACGCGGCGTTCCAGAAGAAGCTAAATAAGAACATCACGCCTGCCAGCCACCAAAAGCTCGTCGCCCAAAACACGCCAACGAAGCTGACCGCAGAGAGCACCGTCGCCAAACGCACAATCGACAAGCCGCGCCCGCTGTGATCCGCAAGCCAACCCCACAGGTTCGGTGCGATGATTTTGGTGGCGGCCAAGATGGCAATCAGCTCACCAATCTCTTGCGCACTAAAGTTCAGTTCTTTGAGATACAGCGACCAATAGGGAACCAACGCGCCAAGCGCGCTGAAATAGAACAGGTAAAAACCCGACAGCCGCCAATACGGCACATGCGCGGGAACCGGGGGTTTGAAAACCGCAGGTCGCGCAAGGCGCATGAAGAATTAAGCAGACGCCGGAATCACCGGCGTGGTCACGACCACCTCGGCATTCTGCCCACGATGACGCAGGGCATGATCCAACAAGGTGATGGCCAGCATCGCTTCCACAATCGGTACCGCACGAATACCCACACAGGGATCATGGCGCCCTGTGGTGATCACATCCACCGACTCACCTTGCAGGTTGATGCTCTTGCCCGGCAAGCGAATGCTCGAGGTGGGCTTGAACGCGGTCGACACCAGAATGTCCTGGCCCGTACTGATGCCACCCAGCACACCACCGGCTTGATTGCTTAAGAATCCTTGCGGCGTCAATTCATCGCGATGCTCGGTCCCTTTCTGTGCAACCGACCGAAAGCCTGCACCGATCTCAACCGCCTTGCAGGCATTAATCCCCATCATGGCCTTGGCAATGTCAGCATCTAAACGATCAAACACCGGCTCGCCCCAGCCTGGCGGCAAGCCCGTCGCAATCACATTCACGCGCGCGCCGACCGAATTGCCTTCCTTGCGTAGCGCATCCATGTAGGCCTCAAGCTCGGGAACCCTATCGGGCTCGG
>CAZZIQ010000038.1:0-11271 GCA_964654355.1 uncultured Piscirickettsiaceae bacterium | reverse complement strand
GAATGGATACTAACGAGATTGAGCTTGGTACTCTGAACGTGCCAAGCGCTGAGCTGTCTTGAACAGACGGAAGAAGTTATCCGTGGTTTGCTGCGCGAACGCATCCAGCGACTGACCGCGCAGGTCGGCAACGAACTGGGCAACATCGCGCACCCAGGCCGGTCGATTGGGCTTGCCGCGATGCGGCACAGGCGCCAACCATGGCGCATCGGTTTCGACCAAAATTCGGTCTGCTGGCATCTTGCGCGCAACTTCGCGCAGGGTTTCCGCAGTACGGAAGGTCACAATTCCAGAAAAGGAAACATAGAAGCCAAGGTCGAGGCCTTTTTTCGCCATTTCCCAGTCTTCCGTGAAGCAGTGGAGGACGCCGCCCGCCTCCCTGCCCCCCTCGTTTTTGAGGATTTCAATCGTGTCTTCTTTCGCGTCACGCGTATGCACGATCAGCGGTCGTTGCGCCGCCTTGGCTGCCTGGCACTGAAACGCAAAACGTTCCCGTTGCCAGTCTGCGGTTTCTTGAGGATGGTAGTGATAATCCAGTCCGGTTTCGCCCACTGCGACCACCTTGGGCTCTTGCGCCCAAGTAACCAGCTGGTCGAACTCGGGCATGTCTGATTCTTTTTCATTCGGATGCACGCCGACGGATGCAAACACGTTCGAATAGGTTTGCGCATTGTGGAGTACCGCCTCACGATTGCTGAGGTCGATACAGACATTCAGGATCCAACCCACATTCTGTTCTGCAGCAACCTGTATCGCATCGGCGGTACTGCCCGTCGCTTCGGCGTCGAGATGATCGAGATGACAATGTGAGTCGACGAGTTGCATACGATTGATTAACTAGACTTCACAAATTAAGCGGCATGGCGCGTCGCAGACTTTGCCTGCAAACGCTGCCAGCGGGTGAATAGATCTTCCCACAACAAGGCCTGCTGTAGAGGTACCGCAAGCCAGCCTTGTGCATCCCGTAAAACATCGTACATGTGGAACAAATCTGTGGCGGATAGATGTGGAAAGGAATGTGCTGAGTTGCTAGAGCGAGCACGCAGGTCTTGTTCCAAGACCCGCTGCCACAAGGCGAGGCCTTGGCGAGCCTCTTGTCCTGCCCAGCGCGCAGCCACCTCGATCACCGGAACCGCGCCTTGGTGAAGGCGCTGAAGATCGTTCACAAGTGCATCGGCTGAGGGTGTATCCCCCACCTCCTCGGTAATGGCTGCATAGGCAGCCAAAGGCGCCGTATTCTGCAGCAGTGCTGCCCGAACCTCATCTGCTCCCTTGCCCGTCTGTTGTTGTAACCACGTCATGAGGGAATCCTGCGCAGGCGACGCGATCTGTAGCTTCTGACAACGACTGCGTATGGTGGCCAAAAGGCGGCCCGGGGCGTGACTGATCAACAGCAAGATCGCGGCTCCTGGCGGTTCCTCTAAGGTCTTAAGCAAAGCGTTCGCGGCATTCACATTCATCGCTTCGGCAGGATCAATCAGAACCATTTTGCGCTTGGCGACCTGTGGCGTGAGCTGCAATTGCGAGACGAGTTCACGAACCGCATCAATCTTGATTGGCTTCCCTGCTTCTTCCGGTTCAAGCACAACCTTGTCTGGGTGTGTGCCCGCCGCAATCAGCTGACAAGAGCGACATTGACCACAAGGCTGATCTTGGCTCGGAGCAGCGCAGAGCATGAGTTGTGCAAGATGTTCCGCGAGCAGGTGCTTGCCAATGCCTTGAGTGCCTTGCAGCAACCACGCATGCGCCAACGTTCCCTGCGCCAGCGCGGCAGCCATCTGCTGACCGTAGCGCCACAGCCATGGCAAGTCACTATAAGCAAGAGACTTATCCGTCATCACGAATTCCGGTATGTTGCAGCAAGGCATCAAGATACGCCTTGATGTCAGCCTGGACTTCTTCCAGCGTTTGCGACGCGTCCACGACGCGGAAACGCTCCGGCTGTGCTTCGACCCGCTTTTGATAAGCGCTACGTACACGTTTAAAAAACGCTAAGTCTTCCTGCTCAAATCGATCTAATGCCGCGCGATTCGCTGCGCGCGCCAAACCAACTTCTGGATCCAAATCGAGCAGGAAGGTGACATCAGGACGCAATACGCCCTGCGTCCATTCTTCAAGAATAGCGATACGGTCCAAATCGAGTGCACGGCCGCCGCCCTGATAAGCATAGGTCGCATCGGTGAACCGGTCGCTCAACACCCACTGCCCGGCAGCCAGTGCAGGCTGAATCTTGCGACGCAGATGCTCGGCACGCGCCGCGAACATCAGTAAGAGCTCGGTGTCGGGATGCATGCCGTCCTCGCGATGACGGAGCAACAGCTCGCGTATCTCTTCCCCGAGCTCAGTGCCACCCGGCTCACGTGTCACGATCAAATCCACCCCGGCGTCACGAAGATAGTCGGTGATGAAGCTAAGATTAGTGGACTTACCGGTGCCCTCCACACCTTCTAACGTAAGGAACCAACCACGATTTTTGGGGTGTAGCGAATTCATGACAGGCGCTCCGGATTGTGGCGCGCTTCATCGAGCCTCTGCTGGAGCTGTGCGCAGAGGACCTGATCGGATTCAGACGCGGATAGCGTGCGACCGTCAAGCTGATGTACCGGCCAGATCCCGGCAAGGCTATTGGTGAGGAATGCGCAATTTACTTGCTCAAGAAACACGCGATTGAGGGTCGAGATATGCACGGGGACCCCTAGCTGTTCCGCCAGGTCGATCACGATGCCGCGCATGACGCCACGGATTCCACAGCGATCCAGCGCCGGTGTATGTAGGGTTTCTTGCTGTACTACGAATAGATTGCTCATCGTGCCCTCGATGATCCGGCCCTCGGCATCGGACATCAAGCCTTCCTCGAATTCGCTACCCCACTCCAGCCGGGCCAGCACTTGCTCCAGGCGATTGCCATGTTTGATACCGGCGAGCGCTGGCTGCGTTGCTAAGGTTTGTGTGCAATAGCGAACACGCGCCGATGCTGGAGCTACGGGTGCACTCTGGTCATCTAGCCATGGCCAAGGGTGCAGGCTGTGCACCCAAAGGGATTGTTCTTGTCCGGAGACGGCATAACCACGTCCGCCGACGCCACGCGTGACTTGGATGCGAAACACCGCCGCGCTCGGATTCCCTACCTCGGCCAGCATGGAGGTCAAATCCGACAGGATGCGCTTTCGGATCTCATCAGGATCCGCGAGATGTATCTGCAGGCGTTCGGCGCCTTCATATAAACGTGCCAGATGACGATCGAGCCACTCGAGTTGGCCATCCCGATAAGCCACGGTTTCGAACAACGAATCGCCGTAGCGAAGGCCTCGATCGGTCGGATTAATGCCCTCCTCTGTGCAACCATGGATGCGGGTCACGCAGGAAAAGGATGTCGTACTAAAGGGCGTTACGGTCATGCGCGTAGATTGTCCGGGTTTTTCGACATGAACGCGGCGGATAGGCCCTTGACCAAGCCCTTGGCCTTGGCTCGTGTTTCTTCCAACTCGGCTTCCGGAAGGGAATCCGCCACGATCCCTGCGCCCGTGCGAAAACGTACTTGATCACCGCGAAGTTCTAGCGTTCGAATCAAGATATTGAGATCGAGATGACCACGATGATCGAGATAGCCGAGTGAACCGGTATAAACCCCGCGAGGTGACTGCTCAAGTTCGCCAATGATTTCCATACACCGCACCTTCGGGCAGCCAGTAATGGTGCCGCCGGGGAACACTGCACGAATGACGTCCAGCGCAGAAATGTTTTCGCGCAAGCGGGCGCGCACATTCGACACGATGTGATGCACATGGGCATAGCTTTCCAAGACCATGTGCTCATTCACTTCAACGCTTCCCGGAACGGCCACGCGACCAAGATCGTTACGCTCAAGGTCAATCAACATCACATGTTCGGCTTGTTCTTTACGGTGAGCAAGCAGCTCTGCCGCGAGTTGCGCATCGGCCTCAACAGAAACGCCACGCGGGCGCGTCCCGGCGATGGGTCGAGTTTGGACGTCCCCATCCCACACTTCGACCAAGCGCTCCGGGGATGAGCTCAGAATGGTGAGCTCCTCAAACCTAGCCAGTGCCGCAAATGGTGCAGGATTGGTCTTGCGCAAGGCACGATATAGGGCCGTAGCAGAGATATTGTCCGGTAGTTGTGCAGTCCACTCGCGCGATAGATTCACCTGAAACACATCGCCCGCACGGATGTAGGCCAAGATTTCTTCAACCTGCGCACAGTAGACCGAACCTTCCTCTTCAGTAATATTGAGGTCCTGCACCCACGAGCTATTTTGATTTTCATCTTTGTGAGCGATCGCAGCTGCGAGATCGGCACGCAGGACGGCAAGATGCGCATCCTCTTCGCTGACCAGCCACAGACTCTGATCGTCGTGATCCCGAATCAGGGCAGCTGGACAACGGACCATCTGAACATCCAAGTCAGCAACCGGCACTTTGCCGCTCAGACTGGGCTCGATGTGTTGTGCGAGTTCGTAAGGAAGAAACAGAAACCAGCCACCCACAAACGGGAGGTGCGTACTTGGTTCCGTCGAAGATCCTGAGAGTGGAGTTTGAGCGAGGGTCTGTAAGGCCGCTTCCCCTTTCAGCTGCTCTTGTGGGAAAGCAAACAGAATGTCGTAGCGGCCGATGCGCCTATTCTGTGCGACGCTTTCCAGTAAAAACGGATAGCGCTCAGGATTGAGTGCATGCAGCCTCAGCAGATCCAGTGCTGCATCGCCCTCCCAGCGCTCAACAACCGGCGTCGCGCACACTTAATCGTGCTTAGATGCGACGGAACACAAGCGTGCCGTTCGTGCCACCAAAACCAAACGAATTCGAAACAGACACGTCAATCGACATCTGGCGCGCCTCATTGGCGACATAATCGAGATCGCAATCAGGATCCGGCGTGAAGATGTTGATGGTCGGTGGTGAAACCTGATCACGAATTGCCAGAATCGAGAACACCGCCTCAATGCCCCCTGCCGCACCCAAAAGATGGCCCGTCATCGATTTGGTCGAGTTCACAGCAACCTTATAGGCGTACTCCCCAAACACACGCTTTACCGCTTGAGTTTCTGCCTTATCCCCCGCTGGTGTTGAGGTGCCATGTGCGTTCACATACTGCACTTGATCAGGATTCACGCCGGCATCATTCAATGCATTCACCATGCAACGTGCGGCACCCTCGCCATTCTCAGAGGGTGAGGTCATGTGATAAGCATCCCCACTCATACCAAAGCCAATCAGCTCGGCATAGATCTTGGCACCACGTGCCTTGGCATGCTCATACTCTTCCAGCACAACCACGCCGGCACCATCACCCAGAACAAAGCCATCACGATCCACATCCCACGGACGCGAGGCCGTTTGCGGATCATCGTTACGCGTCGACAGTGCGCGCGCGGCGGCAAAGCCACCAACACCTGTGGGTGAAGTCGCCATTTCTGCACCACCCGTAATCATCACATCCGCATCGCCATAGACAATCATGCGTGCCGCATCACCAATACCATGCGTTGCAGTCGCACATGCCGTCACCATCGCAACATTGGGGCCCTTAGCGCCGATCATGATCGACAAGTTGCCAGAGATCATATTGATGATGTTCGAGGGAACAAAGAACGGCGAGATCTTACGCGGACCGCCATTCACGATCGCATCGCGGCCTTTTTCAATGCCCGGCAAGCCCCCAATCCCAGAACCAATACTGATCCCAATGCGCTCAGCATTCGCTTCTGTGATCTCGAGGCCCGAATCCTGAAACGCCTGCACCCCGGCTGCGATTCCGTAATGGATGAACGGATCCATTTTCTTGAGATCTTTTTTGGGGATGTAGAGCTCAGGATTGAAGTCCTGTTTCACTGAGCACGAGAACGTCACCGAATAGTCGGAAGCATCAAAGTGAAAGATCGGCGCAGCACCGCTGACACCGGCGAGGATGTTTTTCCATGAATCCTCAACGGTATTGCCTACCGGAGTAACCAGCCCAAGACCGGTAACCACAACGCGACGTTCACCTCGCATGCCTCTCTCCAACGGGCTTATGCCCGACTTATCGGGACGGATGCCCCTGTATGCTCGTTGTCATAAAAAAGGCCGCAGCGTTACCGATGCGACCTTTGTGCGCGGGTCAGGAAACCTGATTCCGCTCAGTCTCAGCCATTCGCGTTGATGTAATCAATCGCCTGCTGGACGGTGGTAATCTTTTCCGCCTGCTCGTCCGGGATTTCGCAGCCGAATTCTTCTTCCAGCGCCATTACCAGTTCAACGGTATCGAGCGAGTCGGCGCCGAGATCGTCTACAAAAGAAGAAGCGTTGCTGATCTGACCTTCATCTACGCCGAGCTGTTCGGCCACGATTTTGGTCACGCGTTCCTGGATATCACTCATCGATCGAATCCTCTTGGTGTCTACAAAGACGGTTTTGGTGGGTTTAGGTATCCCTAAAAACTGGGCGTATTTTAGACGCCCCGACAACGCTTGCAAAGCGCCTCGTTGCGGCCTCCTAGTGGCCTGATTTTCATGGGTTTTTGTTACATGTACATGCCGCCATTGACGTGCAAGGTCTGCCCTGTGACATAGGCCGCTGCAGGGGATGCCAAATACGCCACCGCTGCGGCAACGTCTTCAACACCACCGAGGCGACCCAGCGGAATCTGTTGTGCCAATGCCGCACGCTGTTCCTCAGGTAGTGCACGCGTCATGTCGGTGTCAATAAAGCCCGGCGCAACAGTATTGACGGTGATGCCACGCGAACCAACTTCACGGGCTAGCGATTTACTAAACCCCATCACCCCCGCCTTGGCCGCCGCGTAGTTGGTCTGCCCTGCATTGCCCATCGCACCAACAACAGAGGTGATACTGATGATGCGGCCGCGCCGCGCCTTCATCATGCCACGCAGCACGGCCTTGCTCAGGCGATAAATTGACGAAAGGTTGGTATCCATAATCGACTGCCACTCATCATCTTTCATACGCATTAAAAGATTGTCGCGGGTGATCCCAGCATTGTTGACCAGAATGGTGATCGTACCGTGATCTTTCTCAATCGCTGCGATCCCGGCCGCAACTGAGTCGGGGTTAGAAACATCCATTGCAAGCCCCACACCGTGATCACCGAGATAATCGCTGATGGCCTCAGCACCGGAATCTGTGGTCGCGGTTCCGATGACCTTGGCGCCCTGCGCGGCCAAAACCTCGGCAATCGCGCGTCCGATTCCGCGGCTTGCGCCTGTGACCAATGCAACGTCTTGTTCAGCCATCCTCTCGTCCTCTTTTTTCGGTTATGGGTGGGCAATCGCGGCTTGTGCGGCAGCCAGTGATTCCGCATCCAGCACGGGATACAAGGCTTGTTCTTTTACGATGCGCTTGTTCAGTCCTGCAAGCACTTTGCCAGGACCAGACTCGACCAAGGTTTCTACGCCTTGCGCAGCAAACTGGCGAATGGTCTCAACCCAACGTACAGGATTGTGCAATTGCCGGACCAAAGCCTCGCGGATCTTGCTGGGATCGCTCTCTGCTTTGACATCCACGTTATTGATCACCGGAATGCTTGGTGCCTGAATGTTCACATCCGTCAATACGTCAGCGAAACGCTCCGCAGCAGGCTGCATCAAGCTTGAATGCGAAGGCACGCTCACCGGTAACAATACGGCACGTTTTGCCCCCGCCGCTTTCGCCGCTTCAGCGGCGCGTTCTACCGCAGTTTTACTCCCAGCAATGACCACTTGCCCAGGCGCATTGAAATTCACGGCCTCGACCACATCCCCTTGTGCAGACTCCGCACAGACTTGACGCACAGCGTCATCATCCAAACCGAGAATGGCTGCCATCGCACCTACTCCTGCGGGAACCGCTTCTTGCATCAACTGCCCACGCGTTTCCACCAAACGAACCGCATCGACAAAATTCAAAGATCCTGCGCAAACCAAAGCGGAATATTCGCCCAAGCTGTGGCCCGCCATCACGTTGGGCTGTGCTCCGCCAACAGCATTCCAGACCCGCCATACCGCAACACCCGCCGCCAACATCGCTGGCTGGGTGCGCGCCGTTTGATTGAGTTCTTCTTCCGGGCCATTTTGCGTCATGGACCAGAGGTCATAGCCCAATGCATCCCCTGCTTCTTGAAAGGTTTCAGCAACAGTTTCGTGTTCTGCCGCGAGGCCACTCAACATGCCTACCGACTGGGAGCCTTGTCCAGGAAATACAAATGCGAGCTTCATGCGTCCTCCCTCTGTTTTTGTTTTCGTAGACTCGTGGTCGCGTCAGAACTTCTGAGAGCGAAAGCGAATTACATGCGCGCGAGCACAGAACCCCAGGTAAAGCCGCCACCGAACGCTTCCATCAAAATGGTTTGGCCCGGTTGAATACGGCCATCTTGTACCGCCTCATTCAGCGCCAGTGGCACTGACGCCGCCGAGGTGTTGCCATGGCGATCCACAGTGAGCACTACGTTGTCCATCGACATATCCAGCTTTTTCGCAGTTGCAGCAATGATGCGGGTATTGGCCTGATGCGGTACCAGCCAATCGACATCGCTCTTCTGCATATGATTGGCTTCTAGGGTTTCATCCACGATGCGGCCGAGGGTATTGACCGCCATGCGGAACACCTCATTGCCCTTCATTTCAATATGCGCTTCGCCACGTTTGAGTCGCTCGTAATCCGAAGAAATGCCGGCTGGAACATGCAGTAAATTTTCATAAGAACCGTCGGCATGCAGGTGCACCGAAAGAATGCCAGGCTCGTCAGCAGCCTCAAGGACCACGGCACCCGCACCATCACCAAATAGCACGCAGGTCGTGCGATCGGTCCAGTCCACAATACGTGAGAGTGTTTCAGCGCCAATCACCAAGGCTTTCTTGGCTCGTCCTGCTCGAATAAAACTATCCGCAACGCCAAGAGCATAGACAAAGCCGGTGCAAACCGCCTGCACATCAAATGCAGCACAACCATGAATGTCGAGGCGTTGTTGGAGTAAACAGGCTGTGCTGGGGAAAACTTTATCAGGTGTTGTAGTGGCGACGATGATAAGGTCAATGTCATCTTTCGAGACGCCAGCACGCTGCATTGCTTGTCGTGCGGCTTGCTCAGCAAGATCACAGGTGGTCTGCCCCTCCACTGCGATATGGCGCTCGCGAATCCCGGTTCGAGTAACAATCCACTCATCCGTGGTGTCGACAATCTTCTCGAGATCCGCATTGGTGAGTACCTTCTCCGGAAGATAACCACCTGTTCCAATAATACGCGCGTAGTTCACAAATCACTCACGATGATGAGGCGAATTCAGTTTGAGGTTCAGCTGTAGCCGCGGCAATCTTGGCGAAGGTTTCCGTGACATGATGTTCAATCTTGCGGGGAACATCATGCTCGACTTCTTTCATTGCCACCGCAATCGCATTACCAAATCCAAATGCATCGGTGCCGCCATGACTTTTTACAACAATGCCGCGGAGTCCGAGCAAGCTGGCGCCATTGTACACACGCGGATCGATGCGCCGACGGAAGGCACGCAAAACTGGTAAGGCAATCAAGCCTGCGATGCGTGACAACCACGACTTCTTGAACTCGGCACGCATAAAGTGCGCCACCATGCGGGCCACGCCTTCGCTGGTTTTGAGCGCCACATTACCGACAAAGCCATCCGAGACAACCACATCGGTCGTGCCCGCATAAATGTCATCGCCCTCTACAAAGCCGTAGTAATTGAGGTCACTCTGCTGCAGCAGTTTTGCTGCCCGCTTAATAACCTCACTACCCTTCATATCTTCTTCGCCGATATTCAACAAACCCACTGTGGGCTGGTCCTTATCGGTGACGGCGCGCATCAGCTCGACGCCCATCACCGCGAACTGAAACAAATGCTCAGCACTCGAGTCGATGTTAGCACCCAGGTCCAACATCCAGCTCGGACCACGAATCGTGGGCAAAGCCGTGCAGATCGCAGGACGATCAATACCAGGAAGGGTTTTTAGGACGAAACGAGCGGTTGCCATCAACGCACCCGTATTGCCTGCACTGACGATAGCTTGCGCTTCGCCTTCTTTTACGAGGTTGATCGCGACGCGCATGGAGGAATCTTTCTTGTTGCGCAGCGCGAGCGCTGGCGCCTCATCCATTTCCACAACTTGTGTTGCCGACTGGATTCGCAGTCGATCGGAAACCAGAGAATCCGCAAGTAAAGGGCGCAGACAATCTTCCTGACCAACAAGGATCAGATGAAGATGCGGATGCTTTTGCAGGGCCGCGAGCGCAGCCGGGACGGTGACTTCGGGGCCGTGATCCCCGCCCATGGCGTCAATGGCAAGCGTGACACGCATGGTGCGGCGGCCCCGAACAGAAAAAACTTATTCGTCGTCTGCTTCTGCCGCGTTTTTCGCGATGACCTGACGACCACGGTAGTAGCCATCAGGGCTCACATGATGACGCAAATGGGTTTCACCCGTAGACGCATCCGTCGTCAGGGTTACAGTCGCTGCGTGATCATGGGAACGACGCATTCCGCGCTTGGAACGGGTCTTTCGGTTCTGTTGAACAGCCATTGCTTAATACTCCAAAAAATCAAACCCAAGCTCAGGCCTGGGCTATCCGTTATGTTCGCGCCGGCCATGATTCTGCGCCGGCGACTCCGAATTTGTTTGACTCGATCTGATCAAAGTTCCGAATCAGACTTCGTCTTTTGCATCAATGCACCCAAGCCAGCGAAGGGCTTACGCGTTGGACCGAGTGAGTCCTCAGACTTAGATGCCCGCGCCACCTCAGTGGCGCCCCACTCCGTCTGTATGGTGCATTCACCGGACGGATGCTGCGCCACCACCGGTAGCGCCAAAATCAACTCATCTTCCAGCCACGCTTGCACTGAAAATGCGCGCGGATCAGAAACCAGCAAGGCTTCTTCACCTTGTAACTCAGCAACATCCGCATCTTCTTCACTGCAGACCAAAACCTGTTCGATCTTCGTCTCGATCTGCGCCCGAAAGCTTTGCAAGCAACGTTCACAGCGCAGAACGGGATCAGCAATGAGTGTCGCCTCAATTCGTGGCACACTCGCCCGATCTCGCCAAAAACTTAGCTGAGCTCGCACCAAACCCGAGTCCTCAAGCAGCAAATCGCCGATTCGCGCAAACCCTGACAGCGGCAACTCGACGACAAATTCCGCACCACGCTCGGCCATGACAAAAGGATCGAAAAGATCCGACATGGGCTCCTCTGCGGGCGCCGATCGCGGCTGGGGTTCCGACATAAGCGCGTAATGATAAGATTTCAGGGCGTTTCAGTCAAAACAAATC
>CAZZIQ010000037.1:0-11393 GCA_964654355.1 uncultured Piscirickettsiaceae bacterium | reverse complement strand
GGAAGACCGCTGCGCATCCACTGTTTCATGCTGTCGTATCCGCTTAAATGAATTACAGGTTGCTGTATTTGTTACGCAACCGCTGACGCACGACTTCTGCGCCGGTGTTGAACAAGAAGGTAAAGACAAACAGCACCAGTGCCGCGAGGAAGAGCACGCGGTAATGTGAGCTGTCGACTTCAGATTCCGGCATTTCCACCGCGATGTTGGCAGACAAGGTACGCATCCCTTCGAACACACTCATGTCCATCACCGGCGTATTGCCTGTGGCCATCAACACGATCATGGTTTCACCCACAGCACGCCCAAAGCCCATCATCACGGCGGAGAAGATCGCCGGACTGGCCGTCGGCATCACCACATTCACGAGGGTTTGCCACGAGGTCGCACCCAAGGCGAGCGAACCACGTATCAAATGCTGCGGCACACTGAAGATTGCATCTTCAGCAATCGAGAAGATGGTCGGAATCACGGCAAAGCCCATAGCAATCCCTACAACCAAGGAATTACGCTGGTCGTAGCGAATGCCGAACTCATTCAACATCCATTGCTGGATGTTGCCATCAAAAAAGAGCTCTTCCATCGGGTTGGACAGTTGAATCGCAAACCAACCAATGAACAGCACAACCGGAATCAGAATCAATGCTTCCCAACCTTCAAAGCGATTCTTCACCTCAAGCGGAAGGTTGAACCAGAGGAAAGACATCAACAGGAAGCCCAAGGGCATCACAATCAAGATGGAGAACAGGCCAGGCAAATGCGCCTCAACAAACGGTGCAAACCAGAGGCCCGCCAAGAAGCCCAGAATTACTGTCGGTAGCGCTTCCATAATCTCAATCGAAGGCTTCACCAACTGACGCATGGTCGGATTCATGAACTGTGCGGTGAAGATGGCACCCGTGATCGCCAATGGGATCGCCACCAACATCGCATAGAACGCCGCTTTAAAGGTACCGAAGGTGAGCGGCATCAAACTGAACTTCGGCTCGAAGTCATTCGTTGCTGCAGACGACTGCCACGTGTAATCCGGCTCGGCATAGCCTTCGTACCAAACCTCTTGCCAGAGAGAATGCAACGAGATCTCCGGATGCTCGTTCTTAACGTCATACAGCTGAGCCGTGCCATCCGCCTTCTCTGCCAACAGCTGATACCCACGCGGCGATAACGCCAGCATTCGAATGGGGCTGGAACTAACCCGCTCATCCAGCACCGTACGCTCTGATGAGGAGTAATGGATCGAAAGATCACCAAGTGCATTGGCAGCAAGGAAGCCTTTACGTCGATCTTCCCCAAGAATCGCCGTCACTGCGGATCCCGCATTGAACGCGAAGGTGCGCACTTTTTGCAGGGAGTACGCATTGTTTTCATCTCGAACCGGGAACCACTGACTAATCTCACCCTGACTATCCCCTACCAAGAGCGAGAAGCCACCCAACAAGAAACGCAGGCTGCTCAGGGTGCGCTCGGGCGCAACCAAATTCAGACGCTGAATAATCTCTGGTTCTGATGCCCCTTCAACATACAACGCATCGCCTTGTTCGGAAGCCAAGATGAAGGCCTGACCACCCGGCGCGACCAGCACCCGATTGAAGCTCGCGTTACCCAATTTGAGGGTTGCTTCACTAGCCAGCTCGACAGAGCGTTCGCCCGTCATCATGTTTTCAGAGATCTCGTAGGAACGTACCAACAGTTCCGCACGACCTGTAATCGCAGCAAAGGTTGCCTGTGAATCATCCGCCGTGAAATCCAAGGCCTTGATATTGACCATCCCTTCCGTCATTGGGATCAGACCCTTGCCCAGCGGATATTCCAGCTCCGGCGTGACGGTACGAACGTCGTTTGGATAGCTGACCGCAAAGCGCTGACGGAACAACAACACACGGCCATCACTGGTGGCCATCGCCACGCGTGGATCCGCAGGTTTGGTCGGCGCAACCGCAACAATGCTCGTCTTATCTTCAATCGGCAGACGAGCGCTTGAACGCACTTCTCCCGTTGCAGGTGTCAGATATTCCACCGCACCACTACGCAAGTAGCGTGCCGCTACCGTGCCCTGCTCTTCCATCGCCCAATGTACGCTCTCCCCGGCGCTCAAGGCATAGCTTGTGCGTGGCTCAATCGAGGCCGACTTAAAGATGGGCATGGTGACCGCAAGCAGGTAGAAAAAGATCAGCACGATGGCGAGGATCACGGCAATGCCGCCGAAACCGATCCAATAATGCGCGGACTGATCTTTGAAATTGCGCCAGAACCAGCGCTTGCGCGCGACTTCAGCGGAAATCTGGGTTGTTGCCATGGTGCGAATGCCTTTGAGCAGAAAACGCGCGCATCGTACCGGGCGAATATGACGCTTGTGTGACAGTCTCAACACATTGTTTATAAATGGGTTTTTTGAGAAACGCGCGCGCGCCTACAGGCTTCGCAGCTAGCCGACGTTTGCGCTAGGATGGCACCCATCTATTTCACCCTGCGAATCCAGTTGAGGAACCTCCATGGCCAAACAGTATTGGCTCTTAAAGTCCGAGCCCGAGGAGTTTTCGATTGACGACCTCAAGCGGGTCAAGAAAGAGCCCTGGGATGGCGTGCGCAACTACCAGGCTCGCAACTACCTAAAGAGCATGCAGATTGGCGACCAGGCCCTGTTCTATCACTCAAATACCGAGGTGCCTGGGATCGTAGGAATCATGGAAGTGGCCTCGGAGCCGTACCCCGACCCAATGGCCTTCGATCAGAAGGACAAGCACTACGACCCGAAGAGCGATCCGGAAAACCCGCGCTGGTTCTTGGTCGAGTTCAAGTATGTGCGCCACACCGCACGTACGATCTCGCTGGCGGAGCTCAAGGATGACGCCAAATTGGAGGATTTCCCCCTGACCCGTCGCGGTAATCGCCTCTCGGTGATGCCAGTGACGGCAGCTCAGTGGAAGTATCTGCTCGGTCTGGAAAAGAAGGCGCCAAAAGCCTGAAACCTAGCCCGCAGCGGGCCTCTCGTTTTCTTCTCGAAAATCCCGCGAAATCCTAGGCAGGGCCTAGGGTTTTTCTACTTTCCATTTTTCTTGAATAAGGGTCTTGACAGGGGGGGTCCAGTCGCTAGAATGCGCGCTCCTTTGTATTTCCCACGAGGATTTATGTTACTTCGTTGACAACGTGCGTACGGATCCGTCGCAAGCGGGCACCGACGCATTATGTGTTTTTGCTTACCACCGCTTGCCACAGGAGAAGGCGCTACGATGGAAATGAACGTTTCTGTTGCGCGGTCTGATGCATACGCTCAGGCCCCTTCCCCGGCCACCCAATGGCCGACCCACCTTCAGGTTATAGAAGGTACCGATCAATCTCTGGATCATTTCATCCATCGGGATGGAATGGTGTTTGCCGGTACCCATCTGATCCTGGACCTTTGGAATGCACATCATCTCGACCAGCTCGAGCGCATGGAAACTGCGCTGCGTGAGGCCGTGGAGGTATGTGGCGCAACTTTGTTGCACATTCACTTGCACCACTTCACCCCGAACGGCGGCATTTCAGGTGTTGCTGTTCTCGCTGAGTCCCACATCAGCGTGCACACTTGGCCGGAACGTGGCTACGCCGCATTCGACGTGTTCATGTGTGGCGACGCGCGTCCGGAACTGGCGATCGGTGTGCTGCAGCGTGCTTTCACCCCTGAGTCCATCGACGTACACGAACATCGCCGCGGTAAGGTCTCCGAGCGATGAGCGACACGTTGCCGGAAATCGACACCTCCTCGGCTGAGGCGGTGACTTCACGCTTTCGTTACGAGGAAACTCTTTATGACGCGTGGGGTCAGGCCTTTGATGTCGACGAGATCTTTTTCGAGCACAAGACCGATCACCAGCATTTGGTGATTTTCCAGAACGCGCTATTTGGGCGTGTGATGGCGCTCGACGGGGTCATCCAGACCACCGAAGCCGATGAATTCGTGTACCACGAGATGCTGACCCATGTGCCGATTCTGGCACATGGCCACGCCAAGTCGGTGCTGATCATTGGTGGTGGCGATGGTGGCATCCTGCGGGAGGTGTCCCGGCATGCGTCGGTCGAAAAGATCACCATGGTGGAAATCGATGCCGCTGTCGTAGACATGAGCAAGCAGTATCTGCCCAATCATTCCAATGGCGCGTTTGACGATCCGCGGTTGAATCTAGTGATTGCCGACGGTGCGGACTTTGTGGCCAACGCAGAAGCAGCGCAGTTCGATGTGATCATCTCTGACTCGACCGACCCGATCGGCCCGGGTGAAGTGCTGTTCACGCAGGACTTCTATGCCCAAGCCAAACGCTTACTACGCCCAGGCGGCGTAATGGTGACCCAGAACGGTGTCGCCTTCATGCAGTTGGACGAAGTACGCACCACCGCACGCCGCATGTCGCGTCTCTATAACGATGCGACCTTCTACAGCGCTGCGGTGCCGACCTATGTCGGTGGCGTGATGACCTTTGCCTGGTCGACCGATAACGTCGACCTCAAGTGTGTGGATCTTGATACCTTGCAAAGCCGTTTTGCGGCCGCACAAATCGAGACCCGGTATTACAACCCTGCTGTCCACGCGGCGAGTTTTGCCCTGCCGGAATACATCCGTCGGGCGGCCGCAGAAGCCAGCGCCTGAATCCTTTTTTTGACAATCTTGTCTGAGGAACACGCGCCATGAGTCAGCTCCGCCACACGCACGAGAACAAGGTGCTCGAACTGTTCGATCACCTCGACGCACCTACCCGTCCGCAAACGCCGGAAGAGGTACGCCTGCGCCAGCTCATTGCCCAGCACGGCTCGCCGCTGCTGGTGATGGATGCGGAGCGCCTGCGCCAACAATACCGCCAACTCAAGGCGGCATTGCCGGGTGTCGATCTGTTTTATGCGGTGAAGGCCTTGCCGGATGCGGACGCGATTCGCATCCTCACCGGACAAGGCGCAGGGCTCGACTTAGCAACAGCCGGCGAAGTGGACATGGCACGTTCCGCAGGCGTCAGCCCACGTCGTACCATCCACACTCACCCGATCAAAAAAGACTCCGAAATCAAAGCCGCACTGCGCTTTGGTACCACCACCTTTGTGGTTGATAACTGGAATGAACTGAAGAAGTTCCGCGCCTATCGCAACCGTGTCGGCCTGCTACTGCGCGTGCGCTTCCAGAGCCCGGATGCGGTTGTCGATCTGTCGCGTAAGTTTGGCTGCGATCCGCACGAAGCGATTGAGCTGATGCGACGTGCCGTGCACGAGGGCATTCGCATTAAAGGTCTGTCTTTCCATGTTGGCTCGCAGTCCGGTCGCTCCGATACGCATGTGCATGCGATCGAAACCGCCGTTGCGTTGATCAATCAAGCCCATCGCGAAGGCCTCGGCCATCTCAAGGTGCTCGACATCGGCGGTGGCTTCCCGGTCGACTATCAACACAAAGCGATCGATATCAATGCCTTCTGTGCGCCGATTCGCAATGCCCTAATTTCGGTGCCGAGCTGGGTACGCGTGATTGCCGAACCGGGTCGTTACTTGGTCGCACCTGCGGTCACTGCCGTTGCGACCGTCGTCGGCAAGGCCGAGCGTGATGGTCGTCCGTGGTACTACCTCGACGATGGCGTGTATGGCTCGTATAGCGGACAGATGTTTGATCACGCCGACTATCCGGTCGAAACCTTCCGTGAAGGCAATGAACGTGAAAGCGTGTTGGCGGGCCCAACCTGCGACAGCATCGATATGGTGAAAGATGCGATCACGCTACCCGAACTGGAAATCGGCGATCTGATTGTCGGCCGCCAGATGGGTGCCTACACCGCGGCAACTGCCACCGACTTCAATGCCCTACCGCGCGCGCGTATGGTGCTGATCAACGACGTGGCAGAACAGCCGTCGGATCTGGTGAAACTTGCCGAGGCATGAGCGATCACGACCTGCGTGATGCGTTGATTGAGGCAGGCGCGTTCTTTCATGCGCGTGGCTGGGCACCGGCTACCGGCGGCAACTACTCGGTCCGCACAACAGACGGCCTGCTCATCACCGCCTCCGGCACACACAAAGGTCATCTCCTTGCAGAAGACTTGATCGCCACCAATCTGGATGGGATGCCCATCAACAATGCGCGCAAGACCTCGGCAGAGACTGCGCTGCATGTCGCGTTGTATGCGATGGACCCAAGCATTGGCTGCGTCCTCCACACCCATTCGCCACAAGCGACAGTGCTCTCCATGCGCCATGTCAACGCCGGTCTGATGCGCCTCCATGGCTATGAAATGCTGAAGGCCTTTACCGGTGTCCACACCCATGCAACGACGTTACAACTGCCTATCTTCGCCAATGACCAAAACATTGAGCGCCTCGCTGCCCGGGCGCTCCCCGCCGTACACGACACCGATGCTTGCACACCGGGCCTGTTGATTGCTGGCCATGGTTTGTATGCCTGGGGACGTGACGTTAGCGAAGTTCGCCGCCATGTCGAAGCGTTTGAATTCTTGTTTGCCTGCGAACTATTGCAGGCACAGCTGGGTTAACAACGTACGCACCACACCGATGAGGAGAACGGCATGAGCCAGCTCACGATCTACTCCGATACCGACACCACTGTACTGGAAACACGAAGCGATGGCGCCGCAATTGCGGCGCGTCTGGATCAAGCTGGCGTCTTGTTTGAACGCTGGGCCACGCCCCATGCGTTGGCAGATGATGCGGATCAAGATGCCATCTTGAGCGCCTATGCGGATTCCGTGCAGCGACTGAAGGACCTCTACTCCTTTCAATCTGCCGACGTCATCTCACTCAAACCCGATCATCCCGACAAAGATGCCCTGCGCGCGAAATTTTTGGATGAACACACCCACTCCGAATACGAAGTGCGTTTCTTCGTGCGCGGCAAAGGTGTGTTCTACATTCATAAAGATAGCAAGGTATTTACCGTACTCTGTGAACAAGGTGATTTGATCAGTGTGCCGGCGAATACCACCCATTGGTTTGATATGGGTCCTGCACCAGACTTCACCTGCATTCGTTTGTTCACCACCCCAGAAGGTTGGGTCGCGAACTTCACCGGCAACCCGATTGCACAGAACTACCCGCGCTTCGATGCCGTGGTCGAATGAGCGAAGCGCCCCTCCAGTTCAGCGTCAGGGCGGTCCTCACCGACATTGAGGGCACCACCTCGTCGGTCGCCTTCGTGCACGAGGTCATGTTTCCGTTTGCCCGCGCTCGCCTCGCTACGTTTGTTGCCGCACAGCAGAACAATCCTGCAGTTCAAGAACAACTCGCCGCAACGCTGGCCCTCGCGCACAGCGAAGGCGACAAACGAGACGATGCCGTCACTATCCTGCTCGATTGGATTGCGCAAGACCGCAAAGCCACACCATTGAAGGCGCTACAAGGCATGATCTGGAAAGAGGGCTTTGAATCCGGCGAACTGGTCAGCGATGTCTTCCCAGATGCCATTGAACAATTACGCGCTTGGAATGCTGCCGGCATTCCGCTTTATGTCTATTCCTCAGGATCGATTCAGGCGCAGAAACTCTACTTTGGCCATAGCGCAGAGGGCGATCTAACGCCGCTATTTTCCGGCTATTTCGACACAACCTCGGGCCCAAAGACCGCATCAGACTCCTATCGTCAGATTGCGGATACGATCGAGATACTGCCGACACAGATCCTGTTCTTATCGGATCTTGTTACTGAACTTGATGCCGCGAATGCAGCGGGCGTTCAGACTGTTCAAATTGTGCGGGCGCCGGCGATGCTCGATCCTGCACAGATGCGCCACCCGCAACGCACAAGCTTCGCCGCGCTCACACTCAATAGCACACACTGAAAACGCAGCGCGAAGCGTTCAGGTTTGAACCAAGCGCAAGGCGTCGAGCAAAGGCTCCGCTTCTGCTTTCATTTTGCGGCGTAGCTGAGAACCCACCGCGCCAGAATGCAGGATGCTGCGAAAACAAATCGATTCCGTCACTTCACCCAATCGCGCAACCGCTGCGACGATAGCCTCGAGATCAGGTGCGCGCTGCAGAACTGCCTGCACAGGCTCTGCTTGCATCGCCTCACGCGCAGCGGTCTGCAAGGAATCCAGATCACGGTGCATGGTCCGTGGATGATGGGCAAACCATCCTCCAATCGCCTCCAACAACGGATACACCAGATCTTCATCCGAAACCTTATTTAGAGCGCGCTCGGTCAACTGTACAAAACCTTGCCCCTGCGGACTCCATAACCAGCGCAAACGCATGGCGAATACATTGTTCTGCTCGACGAGCGTTTCCAACAGCTCGTGATATTCACCGGCATATCGATGCGGCGGCGGTAGATCGGGTAGCCGTTCCGCACGCGCCTGCAAGAACGCCACTTGAATCGCGCTTTTGCTCCGCGCACGATTCCACAAGCCCATAACCTGTGCTTCAGATAACAACGCGTCCTGAAGAATCAGCGCCGCGGTGAGCAGTACGACTTGGGGCTCCTCGAGGAATGGCAAGTATTCCAGCAGGAACTGGGCAACCTCTTGACCTAAAGGTGCATCCCTCACCGCAGCATGTCTTAATAAATGTCGCCCCACTTCGGGTTGTGCTTCAGCATTGGTCGCCGCCCACCATGTGCGTGTAGCCAATTCCAAATCCAGTTCTTGTGCGTTGGCTACAGCCATCACCGCTTCGGGCTCACCCAACAACAACAAGTCAGCCATGCGTCCACCCGAGGTTTGACCCATGCGCGTCCATCGTTTGAGGTAGACCGGATAGCCACCCGGTGAGCCCAACACGTGCGTCGACAACATCTCGCGCACATGCTTAAGGTAACGCTCGTTACCCACATCTGGATGCAACGGAATACTTGCTGTCCCTTCTGGCGTCAAACCAAAGAAGGTCATCGAGCCTTCTTCAATGCGCACCGCCTGCGGCTGGTTTTGCAGCAGCACATGAATACGCAATTGATCTTCGGGAGTAAGCGCCATAAGGAATTGATCTTCAGTAACTCAAACTTAATTCAACTGGATACGCGTGCCCCACGGCACCGGCGCGCGCCCCTTCACCAACCACAGCACTGGATAGTCCGGCTCTCGCTCCGGGAAGCGTCCTTCAGCATCGGTGAAATACACCATCAACTCAGGGCGGCGATCATGCTCAGCAACCCAGTTGAACGGCGGCACAAAACTGGTGCCACGACCGCCGGTCAGTTCATTAGAGAAGTCATGCTCCAACTCTTCCCACGGTTCGAAGGTGCGCGGTGCGCACGTCAGCTGCTCATCACACGGCATGATGGTGACCCGAGCGCGCAACTGGCCCTTCAATGCATTCACTTCGCTGATGAACTCGGTCACCTCAGATCGACTGATCGAGCCACTGGTATCCAGCGCAATCACCAAGTCGACTTGCTCACTACGCATCGATGGATAGATAGCGGGACCTTCACGACGTGAAGAGGGCCGGATATAGCTGTAGTCATCCCGTGCGGCACGTGTGAGGTAGTGCGACAACAAAGCGCGCCACGGCAAACGCGGCTGCAACAAATGATCGACCAAGCGCGCCATGGATGCGCTGAGCTTGCCCGCCTGCATCGCTTGCTGGGCAGCGCCGGCCAAACGCTGTTGCCATTGCGCAGAAAGCTCATCGCGCTCGCCACCGGTGAGCGGTGGCGGCTTCGCCGCCTTTTTGCGCTGACTGCCGCCTTGCATCGACTCATCCAGCTCTGGCTCCGAGCCCTGCGCATCACCGTCTTGCTGCTGCCCCTGATTTGGCGCGCTTTTTTGCTGATGATCGCTGTCGTTTTGTTGCTGCGGATTGCGCCCGCTGTCGCTATCAGAATCATCTTGATCAAAGATGTGCTGATCCAGCGGCTCTTGATCCGGATTCTCTTCCATCAGCGGATAGATCTCTTCCGCCGTCATGCCCTTGTAGTCTTCAAGGTAGAGCGCATCTGGCGGACGCCGCATCCCCTCCTCAACCAAGATGGAGTTGATCGCAAAATCGCACGCTAAATCCCAACGATGCGCGTTACGATGACCACGCCGACTGAAGTGGGACAACGCGTTATGCAATGCGTTATGCGCAAGAATGAATTGGGTATGCTGCAACGACAGTGCGTCGATGTAGCTGTAGTTGTAGTAGATCTTTTTCGCGTCCGTGGCCGAGCTCTTGCACCACGATTCATCCCCCTCAACCAAAGGCAGACGCAACACCAGCGCGCCAAGGAACGGCTTTTCTAAGATCAGACGCGTGCGCGCAGCAGCAAGCTTAGTATCCACCGAATCTTTCGGCTCGGCCTTTTGCACCGGCGCCAGCGCGCTGCTTACAACATCAGAAATCGCCATGGCTGCTGCCTAGACCAGGTCGCACATTACTCGTACAACATCACATCCGCGATCGACTTGGCCCACTCCGCGAATTGCGGCACTTGGAACAAATCAGCGCCGACCGCGCGATGCAAATCCGATACCAACATCACGCCCATTTCACGGGCCGGGAAGCGACCTGCATAGTTGAGAATGTGACCATAGACTGCTGCAGCTTCAGGCGTCTCTTTGGCACGAATCCCACGACCGACCAAAGAAGACGCAACCGCATACTGCAAGTCGGTTTCGGTCGGCACAGGCACCTCTTCGCCGCGCAGGATCGCATCGAGATCCGGCAGTTGATCCAAGTGTTCAACAAAGGCAGCCAACTCAATGCCAGCGGCCGGCCCGACACAGGCTGCGAGCGCGCCACGCAGGACCTTAGGCTGATCGCCAAACTTCTGCAGCGCACGGTGGGCAAACTCCCAAGAACGCGGCGTCGGAAACGCCACCGGATTGTGCGCTGGATCGAAATCAAAAATGAGTTCGGGACGGAAGCGAAGGAAACCAATCACGCGCTCATCAATCTCGTGATCCCATGCCCATGCAACCCAGTCATCGAGATTCACCTCAAACTCGAAGTGTGAGAAACGGTTCGCGAGCGGCGCAGGCATGGTGTACGTGACACCTCGGTCACCTTGGCGGTTACCCGCTGCAAAGATCGCCCAACCATCCGGGACGCGGTAATCGCCGAGTCGGCGATCCAGGATCAATTGATACGCCGCTGCTGAAACCGTCGGCGGTGCCGAGGTGATTTCATCCAGGAACAACACGCCAGTCGCTCCATGGCGCTCAGCATCCGGCAACAAGGACGGCACCGCCCACTCCACTCGACCGTCTTCACGGAACGGAATGCCGCGCAGATCGGATGGTTCCATCTGTGACAAACGGATGTCGATCACTTGCGAGCCATGACGCTTCGCCACCTCGCGCACGATATCGGACTTCCCCACACCCGGCGGCCCCCACAACATCACAGGCGTGTGATGGCCTTCAGATGCGGCGATGAACTCGCGGTCCAGAATGGGATACAGCTGCGCCGGACGCATAGATTCTCCTTATTCAGAATCGATCAATCAGA
>CAZZIQ010000036.1:0-11411 GCA_964654355.1 uncultured Piscirickettsiaceae bacterium | reverse complement strand
TGTTGTATCGGCCTTTTTTATTCATATTCAAGAATGTTCGGAAAATTTGATACTGTATAAATTGACTATACCTAACTCGGCAAGGTCGGTAGGATCACGCATTCCTAAAACCACAATGTTGTATTCAGGAGTGCCCGAACAATGAAAAAGATGATGCTTGCGTTGGCTGCCACTGCAGCCCTCGGCATGGTCGCCACGCCGAGCATGGCGGATGGCGCTAAGGTTTTTTTGAAGTGCATGGGTTGCCATGGCAAGGACGGCTCTGGCATGGGCCCGAACCCGTCACTGAAAGGCTTGAGTGCAGATGCGGTGAAGACTGCGCTGGCTGCATACAAGTCGGGTGAGCGTAAGCATCCGGCCATGCGCGGCATTGCCATGGGCCTGAAAGGCTCCGACGTGGATGCCGTTGCGGACTACATCGCGACTCTGAAGTAATCAGTGTCTCATCATTAAAAAGAAAGGCGGCCATGGCCGCCTTTCTTTTTGCGTGAGGATTTCAAGAATTAGTCATTATCACGACCATCCTGCGGAAACTTCACACGACCATACTTCAGCATTAACACTGCGGCAGTGAGAATGAGGATCGTCACGCCCACAGCGATCATGCCCCACTCACCCATCTCTTTCGAATCCAGGATCAAATACCGCGCCAACGCCACAATCGCAATATAAAGCGGGAAACGCACGGGCAAGCGATGTTCTTTGAAGTAGACGCCGACCATGGCAATGACTTCGAGGTAGATGAACATCAACAGCAAGTCATGCAAACGGATCTGGCCATGGTTATCCACCAAGATGTGGTAAATCTCTTGATAGATTGCCAACACCGTGCCGAACAGAATGAACATCAAGCCAATGCGCTCGATGAAATGCAGCGTCAAATGCGTACGCAGTTCTGCTCGACGCAGCGGCGAGTTGTCGTCCATTGAGGGCTCCTTTGGCAGGTGTTTTTTGTTGTGTGCGCCTGATTATGCCCGAAGCCTTCTGAAATCAAAGTACTAGAAGAACATCCAAGATCACTGATCCAGATCTAATCCCGATCAGCGCACTCAACCACTCCATCTCGTATTGACCGACTCTGCTGGGCTCGCTAGAGTTCGCCCTGCCTTGGGTGCTGTCCGATCGAATCAGAGACGACAGTGAAACGGGAAGCCGGTGCGCACGAACACACGTTCAGCAAGTCCGGCGCTGCCCCCGCAACGGTAAGCGAGTTGTTGTTTCAAGGCGGATCACACAGCCACTGTGCAGAGCATGGGAAGGCGATCCGCTTCGGTCACAAGACCCCTCGCAAGCCCGGAGACCGGCCCAGCGCATACACGCAATGTCGCGGTGGGCGGCTGGGCGCGACGACTCTTGCCATCCAGCCGTTTCATCGCATCCAACTTTTGTCTGTCCGCACTTGCTCGCTTTACCGCAGCACGGGGCGTGCTGCTTTACAGGACAGATACAAGAAATGTTTCGCATGACTCGCTTGGCCAGCGCAATGGCCGCCGCTTCACTCACCGCCATCCCTGCCTACGCACAGACCAACAACGAACTCGAGCCGGTGATCGTCACCGCGACACGCACGACATTCGTTGATACCGATGCACCCTATGCCTCAGAGGTCTATAACGCCGAAGACATCAAGGATTCTGGCGCCACCTCAATTTATGACTTTCTGAACAGAAACACTTCTATCATCGCAACTCCGTCTTATGGCAATACATATGCGCAGCTACTTGATATGCGCGGCTACGGCATTGAAAACGGATTTGGGGCGATCGTCATTTCCATTGATGGACGCAGACTTAATCACATCGATAACAGCCCCCAACTTCTCTCATCTATCCCACTGAAATCAATCAATAGAATTGAAATCACAAAAGGTAGCGGTGGAGTTCGCTTTGGCGATGGCGCTATGGCAGGCACGATCCAGATCTACACTCATTCTTACGAGGGAGCTGAAGCAACAGTCTCTACCGGGAATTACGGGGCTAAAAATATAAAACTCAGCGCAGGCACCTCTAATGATGTGATTAGCGTCAGCCTGAATGGAGAATTCACCGAAGCCGATGGATTCAGCCAGGCAGACACAACAGGCCATACTGACCATTCACAAAATAAAAATCTTGATGGAAACCTTCAGATTCAGGCCAATGAAAATGCGTTGATTTCTTTTGGTATTGGAAAAACAGATCTCGACAATCGGTACCCATACCCGCTCACTATCGCGGAGTTCAATAGTGACCCATCGCAATACAAAGGAAAGAGTGGAAATCCAACCGCACCCTACAATCATCAAGAACTCGATGAAGATCGCGTATCTGCACGCCTTGAGTACGACATCAATAATGAGCTGAAGCTCGACACATCTTTGTCATCTCTCAAAAAAGACTCGGCTTTTTCTGGCGTCAACCCAGAAAACCATCACCACGAATACTCAGACGCAAAAATAGAAATCACAAATAAAACTAGCGTTACCGAGAGAATCTTAGGGTTTGAACTGCTCGATCGCAGTCGTCATGATGCAAATACGAATGGATATGGCCTAGAAAATACGACCACGAAAAATAATCGCGCCGCCTACTTCACGGTAAATCACAAGGCAACACAGACAACAACCGTGTCGGCTGGAGCAAGACATGAAAAGGTCAAATACACATACACGCCAATCAGCGGAAGCGGCGATAGCTCCAAGTTTTCACTAACAAGCCTAAGCGCAGGCGTGAACCATAAAATTCATCCTGACTACAATGTTTTCGTCGATATCGAACAAGCAAACCAGTCCCCAGATATCCAAAAATCGTTCTCTCCAGTATACGACGGCAACTGGAACGTAGTTGGCAGCACCTACAACGCGTCCATCAAGCCAGCAAAAGCAAAAACAATCAATGTGGGACTTAACGCAACACTGGATACAGCCAGAATAAAGGCGACCGTTTTTTATTCCGACTTGGAAAACGAAATCTATACTGACTCGAATTACGAAAATACGAATATTGATGAAAGCCATAAAACTGGCCTGGACTTGCAGGTGGCACTAGACACCTACAGCAATATCAACACACTCATCAATTACTCGTATGTTCGCGCTGTAATCGACGAAGAAGCCGGGCAAAACATCAACGGACATGATATTCCTGGCGTGCCGCGCCACAGCCTATCCATAGGAATGGACTTCAAACCAAGTAGCAATCAATTACTCCACCTCTCTCACACATGGAGAAGTTCCAGCGAGCAACTCAATGTATTTCTTGGTGGCACCGAGAAACAAATGGCTTATAGCTCTACCGACGCCAAATACAGTTACCAAAACAAAAATCTAGAATTTTTCGTTGGGGTTCAGAATATTTTTGAAAAACACAACGGACTGAATGCATACAGTTCGGTGTACAGCGTCGAGAAAATCTATCCGCTTGATTTCACCAGAAATTGGCAGGTTGGCGTGAACGCCAAGTTCTGAGCATGAACCGCCCAACTGCATCAAGTTTCATCCCCTTCCTGCTTGCAGCGATCGCGCTGCACGCGGGCGTGCTGGGCTGGATGAATACAAGCACATCCATGCAGTTGGGCGGCGCGACGATGGATGCAGTTGCGGTTTCATTGGTTGAATCGCCAATGAGAGACAACGAGCTCACGCCAGAGAAATCGATTGTGCGTAATGATGCGCTGCTGAAAGAAGCTGAAGATGCGCACAAAGAAGGGGTAGCTATAAGTGAAGCAGAGCCGACACAGGTTCAGCAAGACGTCACGCTAACCCACGCAACGACCGCAGCCGAAATCTCGCCTGCTGCGTCAAGTGAGGCCAGCCTCGCTTCCATCCGCCAGCAAGTTCAAACTGAGCTGGCGCGCCACTTCCACTATCCAAACACGGCGATTCGTCGCAATTGGTCGGGAACCGTTGAGGTCGTATTCTGCGTTGAGCCGGATGGACGCGTGTACGATGTACGCATGAAGAAAAGCTCAGGGCGCAGCGTTTTGGATGAAGCTGCACTTGCTGCGATGCAAAAAGTCGAACGTATTCCACTCGATCCACAACTGAAACTTGCGCATGCGGTTGAGCTCGCGCTCCCCGTGATCTACCGTCTACAAGGCTGACCCAACACGCGAGGTAGCTATGGCCAATCGTCTTGATCAAATCTACACCCGCACCGGCGACAAAGGTTCTACAGCGTTGGGTGACGGACGTCGTGTCGGCAAAGATGATCTACGCATCGAAGCGCTCGGCACACTAGACGAGCTTAATGCTGTGCTGGGTATCGTTCTTTCACATGAGCTTCCTGACGACGCGCGCGATATTTTGGTCGGCGTACAGCACGATCTATTTGATTTGGGCGGCGAACTCAGCATGCCGGGCTATGAGCGCGTCGGCGCGTCCTATATCAAGCGCCTAGAGCGCGAACTCGACGCACTCAATGCACAACTACCGCCACTCAAGGAATTCATCCTGCGCGGCGGCGCACCTGCAGCAGCCCATTGTCACCATGCTTGCACGGTCTGCCGCCGCGCCGAACGCGTAATGGTGCGATTGGCATCCGAGCAAAACATCAACCCGCAAGCCTGCAGCTATCTCAATCGCCTCTCGGACCTGTTATTCGTATTACCGCGTGCATTGAATAAGCATGCGGGCGTTGCCGATGTGCACTGGAAACCGGGACGGCACAGTGATGAGGATGCCGCATGACCAACGCAGTGATCCTGATCGGCGTGGGTGAGATGGGCGGTGTATTCGCGCGCGGCTTTCTCCGCGCGGGCTATACCGTCGTTCCGGCACGACGCGGCGATGACCTCAAGCAACTCGCTGAGCAACACCCCAACCCAGCGTTGGTCTTGCTTGCCGTCGCTGAAAAGGATCTACATGCCGGGATCGCGTCAATCCCTGCAGCCTGGAAAGCACAACTCGCCCTACTACAAAACGAATTACTCCCCTCCGACTGGCAACAACATGGCTATGACAGCCCGACTGTGATCTCGGTCTGGTTCGAGAAAAAACCGGGAAAGGATGCCAAGGTCATTCAGGCCTCGCCGACCTTCGGGCCACAGGCACAGATGCTGAATGATGCTTTGTCCGCCATCGGAATCCCTGCGAAGATCGTTGCCGACGCGGATGCGCTGTTATTTGAGTTGGTCCTGAAAAATGTCTACATCCTCACCACCAACATCGCAGGCCTAGCGGTCGGCGGAACGGTGGGTGAACTGTGGAATCAACATCGCGACTTGGCCAAACGCGTGGCGCATGACGTGATTCAGATTCAAACACATCTGTGCGGCGGGACGCATTTCGATGCGCATGCACTGATTGAGGGCATGGTTGCGGCGTTCAATGGCGATCTTGAACATCAATGCATGGGACGGAGTGCGCCGGCACGACTGCAGCGCGCGCTCGAAATTGCCGAGCAAGCAACGCTTGCTGTGCCCACCTTGCGCGAAATCGCAAACGCAAACTAGTCGAAAATATTTGTTGGACTAACGTGCTTGCTCCAAGGCCTCGCAAAGCTGCTGCGCGCCCAGAATCAACCTCGGCCCGGCACGATGTAACAAATCCGGATCCAGCGCATACAGATGGCCCTGCTCTACAGCCGGAAGCGTATCCCAGACTTGCCAGCGTGCTTTTGACTCGGCAAGCCTGCCTACCTCGGGGGTAAACAAGATCACCTCAGGTCTGCGCTGCATCACCGCCTCCAAGCCAACTTGGGGCGCAAGGCTGTCGAGCTCCGCGAAGATGTTGCGTCCACCGCAGAGCGCGAGCACGTCGGTGAGAATTTGCTCACTGCCAATCGTTTGCAATGGCTGATGCCAGATTTCATAAAACACCCGTAAGGCCTTGCGCGCGGCATAGCGTTGCTGCAATTGCTGCATCTCCCGCGCAAAGGTCTCAGCAGCTAGAGCCGCACTCTCCTCTGCTCCCGTCAACCGACCGAGCGCATGCATCACTCTAGGCACATCCCTTAAGCGCCGCGTTTGCAGCTCAAACACCGGCAAGCCTAAGGCGCGCAACCCTTCAATCTGTGAAGCTGGATTACCACCTCGCCAGGCCAAAATGAGGTCCGGCTGCAAACTGACAATCCGCTCAAAGTCGAAACGTGAAGAGCTGCCGATACGCGGAATCTGTTGCGCAGCATCGGGGAAATCGCTGTATTCCACTGCGCCCACCACTCGCTCACCCACACCGATGGAAAATAGGATTTCGGTGAAATCTGGAGCCAAACTAATGATCCGCTGCGCAGGCGTCTGTGGTTGCCATGAGTGTCCAGCATCATCCAACAGCGACTGTGGTTCCACAGCCAGCGCAGGGGACGCCAGCACAAGACTGGTCAGCGCGAATAGAATATTCAATAAGAATTGCCAAGGCCGTTTCATCCGGCCATTATCCTTGTTCCATGGGCCATGGACACAGTCATCTACCAATCGGCAAAGCGGAAACGTCGCGTGAGCAACAGATTCAACGCATCACGCTCGTGGGCGCCGTCCTCAATCTCATTCTCTCCGTCGTCAAGATCCTGACTGGCTGGCTGGCACATTCTCAAGCCTTGATCGCAGACGGCATTCATTCGCTCTCGGATCTACTCAGCGATGGTCTAGTTTGGTACGCCGCCAAGCATGGTGCCAAAGATGCGGATGCCGACCATCCCTATGGCCATGGACGCTTTGAGACCCTCGGCGCGCTTGCGGTCGCAGTTCTACTCGCACTGGTTGCGATCGGTATCGCTTGGGACGCCATTGATCGCCTGTTCCATCCTGAACGTTTGCTCGTGCCGGAGTGGCCGGTGCTGGTGGTTGCCGCTTTGTCCGTGCTGGGGAAAGAGTGGATTTATCTGCGCACCAAGCGTCTCGGCAAAAAACTACGTTCGAATTTGCTGATGGCCAATGCCTGGCATCACCGCTCTGATGCGATCTCTTCGATTGTGGTGTTTGTGGCCGCAGCGGGCGCGCTGGCCGGTCTCGAAGATCTGGATGCAGTTGCTGCTGTCATCGTTGCCGTGATGATCGGCAAGGTCGCTTGGGAGCTAGGCGCAGAAGGTCTGCGTGAACTGGTCGATACCGGACTCGAAGAAGATCGACTTGAAGTGATTCGCGACAAGATTCTTGAAGTGGATGGTGTGATTGCACTGCATCAACTACGCACGCGCCAAGCCGGCGGCCAAGCATTAGCCGATGTACACATTCTGGTCTCACCACGCATCAGCGTCTCCGAAGGCCATCACATCGCGGAGCGTGTTCATAAGAAACTGGAAACTGAAGTCCCGGAAATTGCCGATGTTGTAGTCCATATCGACCCAGAAGACGATGAGACCGCCGCACCTTGCCTACACCTACCGCTGCGTCCAGAAGTGATGCGCTTAGTTGAAGAGGCTTGGGCAACACTCCCCGAGCGCCCATTTCTACACGAAGTACACATGCACTACCTCAACGGCAAAGTACATCTCGATGTAATCCTCAGCCTCCGCGACAGTGAAGACTGTGGCAACGTCCGGCGCGTGCAGCATGCGGCCAAGCATGCACTGCAACAAATTGATTGTGTCGGCGAAGTTCGCGTTCTGCTGACCTAGCTCAGCACACGTTCAAGCAGCTTAGGCGTCCATCATCAGTGCCCATGGACGCGCAATGTCTTCCATCAACTCGGCAGGACTGAATGCGCGGGATTTGCGCGCAAACTCACGCCCCTCCAGAAATACCAAAACCGTCGGCACCGCGAACACACTGTGGGCAACGCCAAGCGCTGGCTGCGCCGCGACATTGACATAAATACGCTCCATTTCTGGATAACGCGTTTGCGCAAGTTCCATCAACTTTGGGCGCAACACCTTACACACATTGCAATCCGGACCGCTGAAATAGACCAAGGCAGCCTTGGCCTCGGTAATCGCCTGCTGCAAAGTCTCCGCATCCTCTACCGTGCGATCCATCGATGTCTCTGTCATGTTTTCTCCTGCATAGGCCACAACCAGGCTGCACCACGCACGCCACTGGAATCTCCATACTTCGGTGGTCGCAACTGGGTGCGCACCGCCGGCGCAAATACCCACTGCCCCCAAAGCTGAGGTACACGCTCATACAAAAATGTAAGGTTCGATAACCCACCACCCAAAACAATCACATCCGGATCAAGCACATTGATGACGCTCGCGAGTGCGCGCGCCATCCGCTGTGCATAACGTTCCAAAGTTGTCTGTGCGGTCATCTCTCCCCGTTCTGCACGCTGCACCACATCCTCAACACACACCAATTGTTTGGTGGCGCGTTGGTAGTCTGCCGCCAATCCTGGACCAGACAGGAAGGTTTCAATACACCCCTGCTTGCCGCAATAACAATCTGGCCCGGGCCGTTCCTCTTCTTGCGGCCAAGGCATAGGGTTATGCCCCCACTCTCCAGCAATCGCGTTGGGTCCAGATAAAACCTGTTTGTGCACCACGAGCCCACCGCCCGTTCCCGTACCAACGATGACCCCAAACACCACCGCAGCATCGGCAGCAGCGCCATCCATGGCCTCCGATAACGCAAAACAGTTGGCATCATTTGCGAGACGCACCGGACGTTGTAGCGCATACCTAAGATCCTGGTCCAATGCTTCGCCGATCAGAACCGTTGAATTGGCATTCTGTACACGCCCAGTGTATGGCGACAATGCACCCGGAATGCCAACACCTAATGGGATCTTTTGCTCCGAATCGGAACTGAAGAGGCCAAGCGTACGCTCAAGGCGCTCCACTACATCACGAATCGCTAAGACAGTTCCCGCATAATCACCTTGCGGAGTTGGCACACGCTGGCGTGCCATCACCTCGCCACTGGCATTTAGGGCGATCGCCTCAATCTTCGTTCCCCCGAGATCAACCCCGAGGCGAAATGCACGCGTTTTATTAGACATCGGTCTACAATCATCCTGCATGATTCGCCGATTGTATGCGCGGCAGCAAAGACAATGTGCTGATTCTTAAGAACAACGAAAGAACAACCAGAGAACTCCTGACTCCATGCCCACCTCAACAGGCCTGCAACAGTTCTTAGCAGATCGCATCGGCGTGAATGTAGTCGCGCATCGTACGAATGGACGCCCACTGATACGCGGGAAACTGGCGCAGCTGGATCCTGCCGATGCCAACCCTAATCTTGTGCTCAAGCACAACGATGTCACACAGACCCTTCCTTTCAGCGAATTGCGTTACGTATTTTTCCCCGCACGCACTCCGATAGATCCGAACAACCCTCGCCAGCGCATTGATCTTCCGCTGGCAGATGGCGGACGATTACAAGGCGAGACGCAGCGCGTCGTCGCACTGCCCGAAGCCCAACTCGTCGAAGGCTTCGGCCCAGAAAATGCAATGTTGGATGTGCTCATTCCCCGAGCCACTGCACCGGCCTGCAACGATAGTGAACTGCGCCCCAACAGCCCTGCCGAATTACTCCAGCAACTCAAGGCTCAACAATATGAGCGCCCAACTCGTCTTGGCAAAACTCTGATCGAACAAGGTGTACTCACCCCACAACAACTGGAGCAAGCCCTCGAACTCCAACGCACCCAAGGCGGACGTCTGGGCGAAATTGTGGTCGAACAAGGCTGGATCAAAGCACAAGCCCTGTCACGTCTGCTGGGCGCACAGCAAGGCATCGCACGAATCTGTTTGGATCATTTCCAACCCGATATCAAAGCATTACAGCTCCTGCCACAAAACATCGCCCTAAGCACCCAAGCCCTTCCCCTACTGGTGGATCAGGGCCGCCTCATCGTGGCGATGCACGATCCGCTTGACGAAAGCTTTCTACAGAAAATTCGTCTTGTGAGTCGGATGGAGCCACACCCACTACAAGCCCTTGAGCCACGGCTAGCTGCCCTTATTCGCCGTCACTATGAGTCGATCGAAGCCAGCGTAGCCAATCTACAACCGAGTGCAGACGAAGATCACGCCGCGATCGCATTGATTGAATCGATCCTGAACGATGCCATCCGCCTACAGGCCTCGGACGTACACCTGCAGCCCACCCGACAAGACATCCAAGTTCGTTATCGAATCGATGGCGTACTGGAGGAAGTTGCGAGCCACCCACGAGCACTCCTCTCGGGCTTGGTCGGGCGCATCAAGGTACTCGCGCAACTGGATATCGCAGAACATCGTATCCCACAAGATGGTGGTCACCGCTGGGCCTTTGAAGGTCACAAGGTTGATTTGCGTATTTCCATCATGCCGACCGTCAATGGTGAGAGCGTGGTGATTCGCATCTTGGATGCCAAGATCGGCATGCGGCAACTCAACGAGATTGGCTTCCGCGCAGAGGATGAAGCGCACCTGAGACGCTTACTCGAGATTCGTGATGGCATGATTCTGGTCACTGGACCGACGGGTTCGGGCAAATCAACAACACTTTATGCCGCGCTCGCAACGCTGAACCAAGAAGCCCTCAACATCATTACCGTGGAAAACCCGGTTGAATATCACCTCAGCGGTATCAAGCAAATTGAAGTGAATCCAGCAACCGGCTATGACTTCGCCCGCGCGTTACGCAGCATCCTGCGACACGACCCTGATGTCATTTTGGTAGGCGAAATTCGTGACCGCGAGACCCTACAAATCGCACTCGAATCCGCGCTGACAGGTCACCTCGTGCTCTCCACCTTACATACCAACAACGCTGCAAGCACGCTCGCGCGTCTGTTGGAGATGGGGGCTGCAGATTATCTGATTCGCGACACGCTGCGCGGAGTACTGGCACAGCGCTTGGTCCGCCTCAACTGCACACATTGCACCCGCGAGGAACCCATTGATCCCGCACTACGCAAGGAACTCGGCGTCGACGACTCGATTCATTTTATGCAGGGTCAAGGCTGCCGCCACTGCCGTAACACTGGCTACCAGGGCCGCACTGCGGTCTACGAACTGCTCGAAGTGACACCAGCACTGCGCGAACAACTCCAGCGCGGCATCACTTCGACACAAATTCAACAACAGGCGATTCTCGATGGTATGGCTAGCTTGCAAAAAAATGCATTGCAACTGGCAATCGAAGGACGCACCTCCATCACCGAACTCCAGCGCACCGGATTGATTCGATGAAACAGGGATTGCCTAATGACCTTCAGCAGCAAGTGCACATCGCATTACAGGAAGATCTCTCACCCTCGGGATGCTTGAATGCAGCGGACGACCTCAGCGCCCAGCTAGTCCCTGCTAGCGCACGAATGCATGCGGAAATCATCGCGCGCGAACCCGGCATCCTGTGCGGCTGCGCATGGGTGGATGCCGTATTTGCTGCGCTTGGCAACACCGTAGCGATCACGTGGCATCAGCAAGATGGTGATCGCGTCGAAACAGATGCCTGTTTATGTACATTACAGGGCCCCGCCCGAACACTGCTGAGTGGCGAACGCACTGCGCTCAACTTCCTCCAAACCCTCTCAGCAACCGCAACCGCCACACAGGCCCTCGCCCATC
>CAZZIQ010000035.1:0-11739 GCA_964654355.1 uncultured Piscirickettsiaceae bacterium | reverse complement strand
GCTATGGCCTCTATCATGCGTGGTTTCAGAACACCAAGCCGAACCTGATGGCCAATAACACCTTGAAGTATTTCCGTTTGGATCCTGCGCTGCGTGCACAGAAGCGAGCCGAGTGGAACCCACCCCAGCTACAACCGCTGCTATGGGGTATGGCCGTCTTGTTGCTTTTGTTGTTGCCCGCGTTGCTGGTGCGTTGGGTGGGTGAGCGGCGTGCGCGCTATACCCCATGGAAGGCAAAGCGAGGATAAGCAGTGCGTTATCTATTTACGCGTATTCTGCATGCCATTCCGATTCTGATCGGGGTCAACCTGATTACCTTCGTGCTGTTCTTTGTGGTGAACTCGCCCGATGACATGGCGCGCATGCAGCTGGGGATGAAGCACATCACGCCAGAAGCGATTGAGGATTGGAAGGCGCAACGTGGATATGACAAGCCTTTGCTTTGGAATGAGCAACAGCAGGGCGTGGCACAGGTTACTGAAACCCTGTTTTGGCGCGAGTCTATGCGCTTGTTCCAGTTTGATTTTGGCGTGGCGGATGATGGTCGGGCTATTGGCTCTGACATTCGTGCACGCATGGGGCCGAGTTTGGCGATTGCGATTCCGAGTTTTGTGATTGGTCTTTTGGTGCATGTCACCTTGGCTTTGTGGTTGGTGTTCTTTCGCGCAAGTTATCTCGACACCGCCGGCGTTGTGCTGAGTGTGGTGTTGATGTCGATCTCGGGACTGTTCTACATCATTGCCGGACAGTACTGGGTCGGGAAGCTACTGCATCTGGTGCCGATCTCGGGCTACAACCCGGGTGCAGATGCTTTGCGCTTCATTCTGCTGCCTGTGCTGATTGCGGTGATCTCGGGTTTGGGGACGGGCGTGCGTTGGTATCGCACCTTATTTCTCGAAGAGATGGGGAAGGACTATGTGCGCACCGCACGTGCGAAAGGGCTGTCCGAAATGCAGGTGTTGTTCCGTCATGTGCTGCGCAATGCATTGATTCCCATTCTGACCGGCGTGGTCGTCGTGTTGCCGTTACTGTTCATGGGCAGTTTGATTCTGGAGTCTTTTTTTGGGATTCCGGGGCTCGGTAGTTACACCATTGATGCCATTCAGGCGCAAGATTTTGCAATTGTCCGCGCCATGGTGTTTCTGGGGGCTGTGCTCTACATCATCGGTCTGTTGTTGACTGATCTTTCCTATACCTGGGTCGATCCGCGCGTACGCCTGCGATAAGGCTGAGTACGCGACGAGCATGAATATGGATATCGGACTCAAGCCTGTTTTTTTATGGACGGACATCCTGATTTGGTTGTTGGTTGTGGTGGCGATTTTGGGTGCGCGCTATAGCGCGCGCCAGCCTCATCTTCGGCGCCCATGGCAACGCGTTATGCGGAGCCCAATGGCGATGGGCTCCGCGCTGATTTTGCTGCTGTTCTTGCTGGTCGCATTACTCGATTCCTTGCATTACCGCCCGGCTTTAGACGGGCGTGGTGCCGATGGTGAGGTGCATTATGCGGTCGAGGTACGTAGCGTCTTGGACGATTTGTTGCGACCGATTCAAGCCGCAAATGAAAAGACCTATTCGGCACCGCTAGCGGCTCAAGGTTTGGTCCGTGAATTCGTGGGTGAAGGTGTCAGCGCGCGCCGCGATTATCCTCGGCTAGCGCATGGTGGCGCACATCTTGATGATCCAAATCAACGCCACGCAGATGTACTCCAGCGTAGTGAGCAAGGCGCCTATGCGGGGGTGTTTGTATGGCTGATCATTGCCGTTGTGTGGTGGGTCTGGTCTCGACGTGGTCGTGCGCGGACGCAGCCTGATTCAGCGGAGTTGCGTGCGAGTCGTCGCGTCTACCAAGGGGTTTTGGCGGTCGCTTTGATTCTTTGTGTAGTGGGTGGAATTGGCTTCATGCTCGCCAGCAGCTATCACGTCTTTGGCACCGATAAAGTGGGGCAAGACGTGCTCTACCAAGCCATCAAAGGTGTGCGCACGGGCTTAGTGATCGGCACGCTGACTACGCTCGTCATGTTGCCGTTCGCCATTGTGTTAGGGGTTGCGGCGGGTTACTTCCGGGGTTGGGTCGATGATGTCATCCAGTATGTCTACACCACGCTGAATTCGATTCCAGGCGTTTTGTTAATCGCCGCAGCGGTGCTTTTGATCCAGGTCTACATTGATCAGAACCCACAGTTGTTCGAAACCACGGCTGAGCGCGCCGATCTACGTTTGTTGTTCCTGTGTTTGATCCTCGGGGTCACCAGTTGGACCGGGCTGTGTCGTCTATTGCGCGGCGAAACCTTGAAACTACGCGAACTGGAGTACATCACCGCTGCGCAGTCGTTTGGCGTGTCTTCGACGCGGATTTTGTCACGGCACATCCTGCCGAATGTCTTGCATGTGGTGTTGATTACCGTGGTGCTCGATTTCAGTGGCTTGGTGTTAGCAGAAGCCGTGTTGTCGTATGTCGGCGTCGGGGTCGATCCGGCGATGATCAGTTGGGGCAACATGATCAATGCGGCGCGTCTTGAGATGGCGCGTGAGCCGGTGGTGTGGTGGACCTTGGCGGCAGCCTTTCTGTTTATGTTTGCCTTGGTGTTGGCCGCCAATCTCTTTTCTGACGTGGTGCGTGCTGCCTTTGATCCACGCTTACAGAGGCAGGGCGAATGAGCATGCCTTTGCTTGAAGTTGAAGGTCTACACACCTGGCTGCGCACCGCGCAGGGAGTGGTGCGTGCCGTCGATGATGTCAGTTTCAGTTTAGAGTCGGGCAAGACCTTGGCGCTACTTGGCGAGTCGGGCTGTGGAAAATCGTTAACGGCATTGAGTCTGATGCAATTGTTGCCGGAAGCGCCCTTGGCACGTTTCGATGGGGCTGTGCGCCTGCAAGGGGTCGATCTGCTGCGTCAGAGTGAGCGTGCGCTGCGCGATGTGCGCGGTCGACGTATTGGCATGATCTTCCAAGAGCCGATGACCTCGTTGAACCCGGTGCAAACGGTTGAGCAGCAGGTCGGTGAGGCAATCGCGCTTCATCGCGGATTGCGTGGCGAAGCGTTGCGTGACTCCGTATTGCAACTGTTGCGGGATGTGCGCTTGCCGGATCCTATGCAACGCTTGCATGCGTATCCGCATCAGCTCTCGGGTGGTATGAAGCAGCGCGTCATGATTGCCATCGCATTATCGGCTGAGCCTGAGATCTTGATTGCAGATGAACCGACGACTGCGTTGGATGTCACCATTCAGGCACAAGTCTTGCAGTTGCTACGTGACTTGCAGGCCGAACGGGGTATGGCGCTGTTGTTAATTACGCATGACCTGGGTGTGGTCGCGGACATGGCGGACACCGTGGCGGTGATGTATGCCGGCCAGTTCGTCGAAGTGGCAGCGCGCGAGGCCTTTTTTGCAGCGCCGCAGCATCCTTACAGCCAGCGCCTGTTTGCCGCCTTACCCAGTTTGAGTGCGCGTGGACAAAGGCGATTACCGATGTTGCCGGGGCAGGTGCCGTCGTTGCTGCATCCGCCGGAAGGTTGTCGTTTTGCAGCGCGCTGCACGGAAGTTTCTGAACAATGTCAGCACTCGCCGGGTTGGCACACCCAAGTCTCGGGTACGCACGTACGCTGTTGGTTAGCGCAGGCGGGGCAATCGATCCAAACGATTCGGCGTGCCCCTGATTCCAGCGCGTCGCACGCTGTTGACCAGCGAGGTGGCAATGCACTGCTACAGGTGCGGGATCTATCCGTGCATTTCCGCGTAGGGAGTGGCTGGCGCCGCAAATCGTTGCGTGCGGTTGATGGGGTAAGTCTGGATCTGAAAGCCGGTGAAACCTTGGCGCTGGTGGGGGAGTCGGGCTGCGGCAAAACCACCTTAGCGCGTGCCTTGCTGCAATTGCCAGCGCCGACCGCAGGTTCGGTGCGTTTGGGAGATACAGAACTCACGAGCCTGTCGCCCCGCGCGCTGCGTGGACAGCGTGCGCAATTGCAAATGATCTTCCAAGACCCGTACTCGGCCATGAACCCGCGCATGCCGGTGAGCGAGATTGTGTTGGAGGGCGTGGACAGCTTATGTGGCCGTGTCCCTGATGAAGAGCGACTTCAGCGTGCGGGAACGTTGTTAACGGAGGTGGGGTTGCCCGCCGATGCCGCACAACGATATCCGCATGAGTTCTCCGGTGGACAGCGGCAACGTATCGCGATTGCCCGTGCCTTGGCTTTGGCGCCACGGGTGTTGCTGTGTGATGAGCCGACCAGTGCGCTGGACGTTTCGGTGCAAGCGCAGATTTTGAATCTGTTGCGTGACCTGCAAGAACGACATCAGCTCGCGATGTTGTTCGTCACACACAACCTTGCCGTGGTGCAATGGTTGGCGGACCGAGTGGCCGTGATGTACCTCGGGCAGATCGTCGAGCAGGGCCCTGCGGAAGCCTTGCTAACCTCGCCACTGCATCCCTACACGCAGGCCTTGTTGGCCGCAGTACCCCAGATTTCAAAGCGTGCAGAACGTTCAATGTTGCACGTGGAAGGCGATCCGCCGTCACCACTACAACCCCCTTCGGGCTGTCGCTTTCATCCACGTTGCCCGCAGGCGAGTGAGGTGTGTCGTCATGAGGCGCCATTGATGCGTCAGCCACAGGGACACGCCAGCGCGCATCTCGTGGCGTGTCATCTGTATCTTTAACCCGTTGAGTCTGAGCGTCGATACTCGTTTGAATTAACCGAGTAGGGTGGCGAGGTGGCCACCGCGCTTACGCTGCATCATTAAAAACAGTTCAGCAAACTCCGGCACTACTGATTCCTGAACCGCAGGCTGTTGATTGAGCGCCTGACTCCAAGCACAGAGTCTGGGTAGGCGGTCACAGGGCAGCAGCGTCAAGACGCTTTGCAGGATTTCAAGGCGCATGCAGAGCGGTGCAAATGCGGCATCGACAAGGCTGAATTCGCTGCCGTTGAAGAATGGAGCTTTGTCGAGGCGATGTTCCAACCGCTCCAACTTGTGCAGCAAGCTTTGCAGGGTTTGTTGATAGCCTTCCTCCGTGTCGCATCCGCCGAGATGAAACAGATCCATTAAACATGCGGATGCGAACTCGATCCAAGCGCGATTCTCTGCTTTCTCGAGCGGATCCTGTGGATGCAACGAACCCGGTGTGACCTCGTCGATGTATTCGGCAATCACCGCGGACTCAAACAAGATGTGCGTGTCGTTCACTTTCAGCAGTGGAACCTTGCCGAGCGGTGAGATTTCCTCGAACCATGCTGGCGGATCATTTAGATCGATGTAGGTGATCTGATAGGGAACGTCTTTTGCGCGCAGGGCAATAACGGCGCGCTGCACAAATGGGCAGAGCTTGAAGCTGACGAGCTCAAGCGTGTCGGGGGTGAGGTTGGACATGTCGCGATCCTGCTAAAGCGTGGAAAGGCCGCAAGAGTCTTCCGGAAAGCCTTGCGGTGAATCGAGCGCGTGCTACCGTAGCACATCATGCGAACGCGCTCGAACCTGCTTTCATTGCTGCTTACCGGCCTGGCTCTGGCTGCCCTGAGCGGATGTGTTGCGAATACGCCCAAGCCCGATCCGAATGCCTTGCCGGGAAAGACCGCGGCAGAAACCGGCGACTTAACGCCGGAGCCCTTCCGCGCGAATTTCCTGCTCAAGTCCGATCTCGATCGTGCAGCTGAATTAACCCAGCGCGAAGGCTTGAAACATCTACGTGAGCTGATGGTCAAGCTCTATAAACGAAATCCGAACATGTGGCGGTTGCATGCCACCAGCTATACCGCCGCTGTGAATGAGGTGTTTGGCGAAAACTTCAAGACCTGGTTTGAAGAGTTCGGCGATCGTCGTGGTGGTGAGATTGTGAACCTGGCCTTTGACCCGGAATTTAGCGGAGATCGTGTGCGGGCTTTTGTTGCGGGGTTGTTGCAGATGTACATGGCGTCGTTCAATGACACCACTGAGATCTATATGAATACCCAGCTGGATCCGCAGCGGTTATATAACATGGCGCGCAACTTGGAGCGTGCGTCCTGGTTGTTGAATCACAAGCGCGATGCTCAGGGTCACGCCTATCTGATTGCTAACAGTATTGAGGGCGATGAAGTGAACTTGAGTTTCGAACGCCAATTTGGCAAGTTGATCGCGCAACAAGACATGCTCGCACAGGTTCTTGCGGATAAAGAAAATCGCACCATCACCCGCGTGGTGCATTCTGTGGCGACGGTGTTTCTTCCGATTTAGGAGTCTCTATGCCCATGAAGCAATCGTACGTTTGGTGTCGCACGTTGATGTGTGGAGCCATGTTGTTGCCATCCTTGGCTTTTGCACAGTCCTACTTCAATGCGCCGTTGTATCCGCCACAGGTTCCGCCTGTAAACACGGGGGTTGCCCCGGCGCCCATGCAAGGCTTTATGCCGATGGGCCCCGGTTCGCGCGACCGTTTTGGTGGCTGGGAACGTGCCTGGGAACGTTGGAACCATCAGATGTTTGGCGACACCTTTGCCAATATGTTCGGTGACATGGGCGTGGATTTTGAGGTCGATGCGAGTGTGAAAGCGCAGGGGCAGATGGATGCGCAGGGTGCAACGCAAGGGCGGGGTGCGGCACAAGCCGATCCGCGTGCAAATGCTTTGCGTTACTACGGCCAGCCCTCTGGCGGCTGGATGCCGCCGATCGCTAATCCCTACGGTTGGCGTTAGGTTGAGTCTTCGAGGCCGAGCAAGGAATCCAGTGACGTTTGTAAGTCACGCGCAATCTTCGGCCCGTACACATCCACCATCATGTCTGCGGTCCAGCGATTGGAGGGACCCGCTTCGCCCATGATCTCGCCGACGCGGGCACCGAGGTAACGCAGGAACGGATAGCTTGGGCCTTCTTGGTTGAAGCCGAATTCGGCGTAGTCAGCAAAGCGTTGATTAAAGAGTGCGACCGCCTTGGCTCGATGGTCGCCGTTTGGACCATCATGTTCGAGCCGATTTTCCACAATCATCTCAATGGCTTTGATCGCCATGGCGCGACTGAAGCGCTGGCGATCTTCTTCTTCCATGCGTTCCCAGACGAGGCGGTCCGCAACCTGAACCAGAAAGGCCATGATTTCACTAAGGACATCGAGGCCCTGGCTGTAGGACTCAAACTGCACTTGCTCTTGCTGCATGTCGTTGAGGGTGCGACGACCGAGCTTCCAGCCGTTAAAGGCCACGGCACCCGCGACTTCTTCCAATTCTTTTTCGTCTTCGCCATGCCATTGGCTGATGATGCGCATAGAAACCTCAGGGGACTTTTGTAAATTTTTCAGCATGCTATTCTAGCGGAAAATTCCTGACTAATTCACTAAGCTAATTTTCCACGTCCATTCCTCCTTCCTTACTTCACGCCAAGATCACCGTTCCACAAGCATGCTGGATCTGACCGAACTGCAGCACCGTGTACAGCACAACTGTGACCTCGCAGATGCGCAACACGCGGGGGATTACACCCTGTGCACCTATTTATTGCGCATGCGTGAGCATTACCGCTGGGAGCAGGGGTTGCCGGCCGCCGCGCGGATTCCCAAGGACGATCTCTCCGATTGGCTCACTGCGCGTGAAGCACATTACGAGGCGCTTGAGCAGGCAGATTGGTTGCCGCTCAAGATCGCCGAGCAGGAGTTCGACGCCTTCGAGGTCGATGCCATCAACACCGCGCTTGAACCGCATGGGCTGTATTACGGCGCCGGCTATGGTCGTGGATGTCGGCCGCTGTTCTTCTTGGCGGAGTTGTTGGAAGCCGAAGGTGAGGGTGCGGCGCAGGTCAATATCTGTGGGCGTGAGTTGGCGCGTGACTTGCCGGCACCCGTGGCGATGCAGCAAAACGGGCGCGTGATCGTGCGGCGCCATGCGCTTCGTCAATGGTTGTGGGAGAAGTTTGAAGAGTGGGATTGGCGCAAGCGTGATAATCCATTGGCGCGTGCGTTTCGAGGGGCTGGGTTCGATCAAGACCCCGAGCAGGCGCTGGAACGTTTCACCGAAATCGTTCTGCCGCAGGTGGTGGCACATGAACAAGGTGAACGCCTTGCTGGTGAACAACTTGGGGCGCGCTGGGCAGAGGTTTTGAGTGGTTTGGGTCATTCTCGTGCGGAGATCTTGCTGCGTGCACTGCGCGATCATCTGGCAGATAGCCTGACGACTCTGCCGCGGCTGCTCTCGGACCTAGTGCGTGCATCTGCATTGGAATCCGATGCGGCTCGCGCGGTGCATTTCTATTTCGCCAATCTCACCGGTATGCGCAAGACGCTCTGGCCCGAACTGCGTGCCGGCTATGACCGTTGGGTGGAAACCGGTCTGGTGTCGTTTTTAGAGAATGAAGTGGAGGTGGCGACTGCGCGTTGGTCGACCTTAGCGCAGACTGTGCTGAAGGTTGCGGACGAGGGGGCTGTGACAGATCAGGCGGTCCGCATTGAGGACTGGGCCATTGCTGAGAAGCTCTTGTTGCCAAAGTAGCGTTCGGATCCTTTCGCGGGGGTAATAAAAAACGGGGCCGAGGCCCCGTTTTTTATTCGACGCAGTGCGCCGTTTGGAAGACTCAAGGCAGACTTACTTGGTCCAGTTACCGAAGTTATCGGTATTCTTTTCCAGGCCGTCTTCGTATCCAGCGGTGTAGGCATCGGTGATGCGCTGCTCTTCACGCTGCGGGTTCCGCAGGTAGCCGCCCATCCAGCCGTCCATATATTCTGGGTCCACGCCCATCTCTTCCATTTTGCAAACTGCGTCGTAGTAATTCATTGTTCCAGTGACTCCTTCGAGTGACCTGTCTCCCCCAAAAGAGAGACCCCCAAATGCGAAGTGCGGCGTATTGGAGCACAGCCTCCAGCCATAAGCAAGGGCTAATACACCTCGATTCCGCAGCGCATCCTAGATGCGGTTTGCTCGCGCTACAAGCCTTGACATGCGGTAGAAAAAACCCCCTGCAATGAGGCACTGCAGGGGGTCAAACGCGGCCGGAAGCACCGGCGGCGTGCGCACGAAACTAGTCGTTGTTGCCGCTGAATGCGGAGAGCAAGTGCAGCAGGCTGGTGAACAAGTTGTAGATTGCAACGTAGAGGCTGACGGTCGCCATGATGTAGTTGGTTTCACCACCGTGAACCAGTGCGCTGACTTCGTACAAGATCAGACCCGACATCAGCAGCACGAACATGGCAGACACGGCGAGCGCCAGACCTGGCATGCTGAAGATGGCTGCGCCAATACCCGCGAGGAAGGCTACGAGGATGCCGGCCATAAGCATGCCGCCCATAAAGCTGAAGTCCTTGCGGCTGGTCAGCGCGTAGGCAGACAGTGCGAGGAAGATCACGCCGGTGCCACCGAACGCGGTCATCACCAGCTGGTCACCGTTCGGAACCGCTTGGATGTACGCACTTAGGATCGGACCGAGGGTCAGTCCCATAAAACCCGTTAACGCGAACACGGCAAGAATGCCCCATGCGCTGTTTTGCAACTTATGCGTTACGAACAGCAGTCCGAAGTAGCCGACCAAGGTCAGGATCAAGCCCGGGTGCGGCAGGTTCAGTGCCATGGACATGCCGGCCATTGCTGCGGAGAACAACAAGGTCAGCGAAAGCAGGGTGAAGGTGTTGCGGACCACCTTGTTGGTGGCGAGCGCACCACTCGCAGGGCGGCTCACTACGCGTTGGTTCATTGGATTCATGGATCAAGGTCCTCCAGTAGGGATGAAGTCGGTTTTTCGACACCCAATATGGGGCCGAGTTCGCGCCATTCAAGTAAAAACAATTGCGCGAATCTGGCATCAGAGGGTACGGTTTTGCGGCCTAAATGCAAATTGATTCCGATCTATGGGTCACGGATTTGGTCTTCGGCGACAACTCGCGTAGACTGCGCGCCGCAGCCGTTGTGGTCGCTGCCCGACGGATGCATGGAGGGGTGGCAGAGCGGCTGAATGCACCGGTCTTGAAAACCGGCGATGGGAGACCATCCGTGGGTTCAAATCCCACCCCCTCCGCCAAATCCAAAGCCCATCTCGGCGAATCGTCAGATGGGCTTTTTCATTTTTTCCAGCAGCGGCTTGCGTGCAGTGCAGTGCTATCATGCGCGTTCTTTATTGCCGCGAAGTTACAGAGCCTACTTGCATGTCGGACATTCACGCTGATCGCATCCTGATCCTCGATTTTGGTTCCCAGTACACCCAATTAATTGCGCGCCGTGTGCGCGAAGCCGGGGTCTATTCCGAGCTGATGCCTTGGGATATTTCCGACGAGGATGTGCGTGCATTTGGCGCGAAGGGCGTGATCCTCTCGGGTGGTCCGGAAAGCGTGCATGGTGACGATGCGCCGAAAGCGCCAGCGGCTGTATTTGAGTTGGGTGTTCCGGTGTTGGGCATTTGCTATGGCATGCAAACCATGGCGGGTCAGTTGGGCGGCGTGGTGGCGCCGGCGACACATCGTGAATACGGCTATGCCCAAGTGCGCGCGCGGGGCCACTCTGCGTTTTTGAAAGGCATTGAAGATCACACCTCTGACGAAGGTTATGGCTTGTTGGATGTGTGGATGAGTCATGGCGATCGCGTTGAAGCGTTGCCACCAGGCTTTACTGTAATTGCCGAAACGGACAGCGCCCCGCTAGCCGGGATGGCCGATGAAGCGCGGCGATTCTATGGTGTGCAGTTCCATCCAGAAGTGACGCACACCAAGCAAGGCACGCGCATGCTTCAGCGCTTCGTGCATGACATCTGTGGTTGTGGTGGCGATTGGACGCCAGCCAAGATCATTGAAGATGCGATTGCGCGCGTGCGTGAGCAAGTTGGCAACGATGAGGTCCTGCTCGGTCTGTCGGGTGGTGTCGACTCCTCAGTAGTGGCGGCACTGCTGCATCGTGCCCTTGGTGATCAGCTCACCTGTGTATTTGTCGACAATGGCCTGTTGCGTCATAACGAAGGTGATCAGGTCATGGCCACCTTCGCCCAGCACATGGGCGTACGCGTCATTCGCGCCGATGCCGAAGACCAGTTCTTAGGTAAGTTGGCGGGCGAGGTGGATCCCGAGAAGAAACGCAAGATCATTGGCCACACTTTTATTGAAATCTTCGATGCCGAGTCGAAGAAGCTCAGCAATGTGAAATGGTTGGCGCAGGGCACGATCTATCCCGATGTCATTGAATCGGCCGGCAGTAAAACCGGCAAAGCCAAGGTCATCAAGTCACATCACAATGTCGGCGGTCTTCCCGAAGACATGAAGCTGGGCTTGGTTGAGCCGCTGCGTGAGTTATTCAAAGACGAAGTGCGTCAAATTGGTCTTGAGTTGGGCTTGCCCGCCGAGATGGTGTTTCGTCATCCATTCCCAGGACCGGGCCTGGGTGTGCGCATTCTTGGTGAAGTGAAAAAAGAATACGCGGATCTGCTGCGCTTGGCGGATGACATCTTTATCAACGAACTGCGCAACCATGATCTATATGACCAAGTGAGTCAGGCTTTTGCCGTGTTCTTGCCGGTCAAGTCGGTCGGTGTGGTGGGGGATAACCGTTGTTATGACTATGTCATTGCGTTGCGTGCTGTCGAGACCATCGACTTCATGACCGCGCGTTGGGCGCATCTACCTTACGATTTCTTGGATCATGTCAGTCGCCGCATTATCAACGAGATCCCCGGAATCTCACGCGTCACCTACGACATCTCGGGCAAACCACCTGCCACGATTGAGTGGGAATAATCCTCATCGTTTGATCTGGGCATAATGCCCGCATGGAATTCTTTTCTCTGATCGGCATGCTTGCGG
>CAZZIQ010000034.1:0-11970 GCA_964654355.1 uncultured Piscirickettsiaceae bacterium | reverse complement strand
TTTCTATGCTCCGCTTCAATTCCAAGATTTCCTGGCTCACTGCAGCAGCAGCGGGGTTGGTCATTGTCGCTGCCGGTGCGCAAAAGCAGGACGAGGGTTCAATGGGACCAGTTCCAGGCGCACAGATTGAACCGCAGGATGTGGTCGTGGTCGGTGCAGCGCGGACAGGTGGGCGTGTAACCTTGGGTGGTGCGATCGTGCCGTACAAGTCGGTGACGTTGAATGCGGAAGTGCCGGGCGTGATTCGTGAGATCGCCGGCAAGGAAGGCGATCGCTTTGAAGAAGGTATCGCTCTGGTGCAGATCGATGATGCACAACTGCGTGCGAAGCGTCAGGAAGTGTTGGCGCAGATTCAGATTGCTGAATCGAACATGCGCAATGCGGGTGTGCAGTATCAGCGCACCATGGCCAACCCAAATTGGCAGGGCGATCAGATGCTCGGTGGTTTCCCGGGTATGTTCTCGTTCTTTACCGATCCGATGCGTTCCTTTTCTGGGCGTGGGGATCCAGATTTAGAAAAATATTCCAACGTTTACTCGTCGCGCGCGCAGGTTGAGCAAGCGGAAGCGCAAATCTTGCAAGCGAAGGCGCAGTTGGCCCAGTTGGAAGAGCAGATTGATAGTGCGCGTGCGGTTGCACCGTTCACCGGTGTGATCTTGCAGAAGATGGTGGAGCGCGGTGACACCGTGCAGCCAGGTCAACCATTGGTGCAGTTTGCTGACTTGGATCGTTTGCAGATGCAGATTGATGTACCGGCGCGCCTCGTGGCGGGTTTGGAAATGGGTATGGTCCTGCCGGCGAAATTGGATGTCGGTGGCGTGCGTTTAGAGGTGCGCGTCGCGCAGATCTTCCCGAGTGCGGATCTGCAACGTCACAGTGTGACCGTGAAGCTTGATTTGCCGCAGAATGCGCCGGCGGCGCCGGGCATGTATGCCGAGGTGATGGTGCCCGACATCAATGCGTCGACTGCAAGTTATCCAACGATTCCGACCCACACGTTGCTGTGGCGCGGCACCTTGCCTGCGGTGTTTGTGTTGAACGAACAAAACGAGCCGGAGTTGCGCGTGGTGCGCGTCGGTGAGTTGGTTGATAGCGCGCACGTGACGGTACTTTCCGGGCTGAATGTGGGCGAACGTATTCTGTCTAAGCCGACAGCAACCGGCTGGACCTCGGGTACCAAGGGCGGCCGTTTTGCGCCGTCTAGCAATCAATAATCGGGTGCGGCCATGACTACGACCGAGAAGGACGCAGCGGCAGGCGTTGAACAAAGCGCGCATCCCGTAGAAAACGCCAAGGCGGCTCCGAACGAGTCGGCCGCAAACGTACAGCCAGAAGAATCATTGGGCCTTGCCGGTGGCATGGCCAAGGCCTTTATTCACTCGCCGTTATCGCCGTTGTTGTTGTTCGCGATGTTGGCGATGGGCTTTCTCGGTTTGATGTTGACCCCGCGTCAGGAAGATCCGCAGATCTCGGTACCGATGGTTGATTTGTTCGTGCAGGCGCCAGGTGTGCCTGCGGAGCAACTGGCGGGTTTGGCAGTTGAGCCGCTCGAATTGATCATGAGCGAAATCCCTGGCGTGGAGCATGTCTACTCTGCAACTCAACGTGGTCAGGGCATTGTCACGGTGCAGTTCGACGTCGGTGAAAACGTCATCCCTTCCCTCGTGAAGGTCTATAACAAGCTCTCCGCCAACCTTGACAAGATTCCGCCGGGTGTCATGGAGCCCTTGGTGAAGGCCAAGGGTATTGATGATGTGGCCGTGGTGACGCTGACCTTGTGGTCGGATGAGGTCGATGATTCCGCCTTGCGCGCCTTGGCGATGGATACGCTGCACATCGTGCAACAGATTCCGAACACCGGTGAATCGTTCATCGTGGGCGGTCGTAAGAGCCAGGTGCGGGTTGAGGTGATGCCTGAGCGCTTGTCTGGCTATGGTATTTCGCTGGATCAGCTGGCCAATACGATTGCGACTGCAAATGGTGAACGTGTTGCCGGTGATGCCGAAGCGGGCGATCTGAATTTCAAGGTCTACACAGGTTCGTTTTTGGGTTCAGCGCGTGATGTGGCCGATCTGGTGGTCGGCATGCACAACGAGCAACCGGTGTATGTGCGCGACATTGCCAGCGTTTATCAAGGCCCGGAAGAGGCCAAGCACTTAGTCGAGTTTTATAGTGGTCCTGCTTATGAGCGGGACGTAATGGCACAAGGCGCGCCGGCCGTGACCATCGCGATTGCCAAAACCGAAGGCTCGAATGCCGTGCCACTGGCCAATGCGATTCTGGACAAGGTGGAAGAGCTCAAGCAGGTGCTGATTCCGTCCAACGTGTATGTGGATGTAACACGTAACTATGGCGCGACTGCAAAAGACAAGGTCGATGAGCTGCTGTTCAAGCTAGTGATCGCCACCGGTGCGGTCACGGTGTTGGTGATGTTCAGCTTGGGCTGGCGTCCAGCGGTGGTGGTCACCATTGTGATCCCCGTAGTGATTTTGTTGACGGTGTTCTCCGCATTCATGCTTGATTACAGCATCAACCGCGTATCGCTGTTTGCGTTGATTTTCTCGATCGGGATCTTGGTTGACGATGCCATTGTGGTGGTGGAGAACATCTACCGTCGCTGGTTAATGAAGGGCGATACCGATACCGATACGGCAGTTGATGCCACGCGTGAAGTTGGTAACCCGACCATTCTCGCGACGCTGACCGTAATTGCCGCGTTGCTGCCGATGGGCTTTGTGACCGGCATGATGGGGCCGTATATGGCACCGATCCCAGTGTTGGGTTCGGCCGCGATGGCCTTCTCCTTGTTTGCGGCTTTCATCTTCACACCGTGGCTGACAATGAAGATTCGTCCGAGCATGGCGGCGCTCACCGCGGCCCATGAGAAGGAACATAAGTCACAAGAGCGGATCGGCAAGATCTATTCCGCGATCATCCGCCCGATGATCCAAAATCGGATGTTGGGTTGGACGGTGTTGCTAGGCATCATCGCGTTGTTCTTTGTTTCGGTGTCCTTGTTCTACACCACGGGTGTGAAGACGAAGATGCTGCCGTACGACAACAAGTCTGAGTTTGAAATCATTCTCGACATGCCGACGGGTACGGCGTTGCCGGTGACTGCCAATCTGGCACGCCAGATTGCAACCCGTATTCAGAAGATTCCAGAAGTGACTGCGGTGCAGTCGTATACCGGTACGGCGTCACCGTTCAACTTCAATGGCTTGGTCCGTCATTACTACCTGCGCCAAGAGCCGTGGGGCGCGATTGTGTCGGTGCAGTTGGTGCATAAGTCACAGCGCGAGCGCAGTAGTCACGAGATTGCCTTGGAAGTGCGTGAGACGCTGAAGCCATTGGCGGATGCACAGGGTGCCAAGATCACCGTAGCGGAAGTGCCGCCGGGCCCGCCGGTGCTGCAGTCGGTGGTGGCGGAAGTGTATGGCGCAGATGATGAGGTGCGTCGTGCCTTTGCTGCCGACCTGACGGAGTTCTTTGCGCAGTCGCCAATCATGGCCGATGTCGATAACTACATGCAGGATCCCTATCAGGTACTGCATTTCAAGATCGACACGGACAAAGCGCATCGTCGTGGCATTTCAATTGAGACCATTAACCGCAACCTGAGCATGGCGATGGGCAGTCAGCTGCTGGGCGATGTGAAGCAGGGCAAGACTCGCGAAGCCACCATGATTGTGTTGGAGGTGCCGCTCGCCGTACGTTCGCAGGTGACCAACTTGTACGATTTGCCGATTCCTATGGCAAATGGTGCGGGTGTGGTATCGCTCGGTGAGTTGGGGCGCTTTGTGGCACGCATAGAAGATCCGATCCTGTATCACAAGGATCTGCGCCCGGTGGAATACGTGGTGGGCGATGCGGTGTATGACTTGCCGGCGCCGATTTATGCCATGAATGACATTGAGCGCCGCATTCAGCAGGAGGGTTATGTCACTCCGGATGGTTTCGCAATTGATGGCGGACATTGGTTGTCGCTACCGGAAAAGACCTTTGAGTCAGGTTTTAAGTGGGACGGTGAATGGCATGTGACCTATATCACCTTCCGCGACATGGGCATCGCGTTCGGGATTGCCTTGGTGCTGATCTACATCTTGGTGGTGTGGCAGTTTGGTAACTTCACCATTCCGTTGGTCATCATGGCGCCGATTCCGCTGACCATGATCGGCATCGTGCCGGGTCACTGGATCATGAGTGCGGAATTCACCGCCACTTCAATGATTGGCTTCATTGCGCTGGCCGGGATCATCGTACGTAATTCGATTTTGTTGGTGGACTTTGCGCGTCTCGAGCTTGCAAACGGCAAAGACCCGATCACGGCGGTGATTGAGTCCGGTCGTACTCGTATGCGTCCGATCATCATTACCGCGTTGGCATTGGTTGGTGGTTCCAGTGTGATTCTGACTGACCCGATCTTCCAGGGGATGGCGGTCTCGCTGTTGTTTGGTGTGGTGGTTTCCACGCTGCTTACTTTGGTCGTGATTCCGCTCGGGTGTCTCAGTGCGGGTAAGGCCTTGTATCCGATCGATTTTGATTTTGAGGCGGCAGCAAAGCGTGCAGAGGATGCAGCAGCGCAGCCGGCTTCAGCACACTGAGATGTTCATTGGCTCCGTTTTGAGTAAACCTTGATCAGGGATGATTTCGTTATGAAGACATGTACGCCCCCCACGCAGGTTTCTGGTTTTGTCCTGCGGCCTTTGGTCGCAGCGCTCACGCTGACACTGGCTGCTCCGGTGATGGCTGAGAGTGACGGTTGGCGCGCGCCGCCGCCGATGGGCCCGTTTGGTCAGGACTTTGATTTCGGTTTGGTGGAGTCGTCACCGAATGCAGTCTGGCATATGAATTTCCCCGCAGCGGAAGCGCAACCGCTGCAAGCTCTAGCGAATGAGGCGCAGTCAGACCCCGCGCCAGTCGCCACGCTGCAGCGTGCAGCCTTTAGCGAGAGCGAGTTCAGTCGTAGTGCCCGTGTGTTGCGTGAAGCGGCGTATCACCCCGCAGAAGATCCGGTCTATTTCTCGCCGGTAGCGATGCAGAGTGAGGTTGCAGATGTCTGGCAAATGACCGCGAACAAGCCTGCGGCCGATCCTTGGCGTGTCGATCCGGCGGCCAAGCTTGACCGTGAATTGGATGCCTTGTTACAGGCTCCGTTGCGCTCATTGCGCAGCCCAGAAACTGCGGCTGCGGCACCGATTCCGGAACCCTGCAAGCCCGCTACGCCCGTTGCGCAAGTGCAAGGTGCGAGCACCCTTGCTGCCTTGCCGGTTGCCGATGATGTGGCCTTGGGGTTCACCCAGCCTGTTGCAGAGCTGAGCGACCCACTCATGGATCCATTGTTGAGTGATCCCTTGGCCTATCTGCGTCCGCAGGCCGCTGTGCCCGTGCGTACCTTTGGATTCACGCCCATGCAGCCGTTTGCGGATCGGGTTGCGCTGAGTAATTCTGGTAATGACTTTGGTGCGTTGCGCAATTCGTTCATGCCGTCGTATGCCCTCGGTGTGCGTCATGCGCACAGCATGAATCCGTTGGCACAGATGCCATACACCCAGCAGCATTCGCGCTACTACGGCTTTCCGTAAGCGGTCACGCTGCAATGTTGGGGGTGTAACGCGTTCGTGCAGGCTCGCCGGTTTTTGCTGAAGATGATCGCTGTGGCTGCGTCTGCTGCGCTCACGCCGGCTTTTGCCCAATCGGTGTTTCAACCCAGCGCGCCGTCAATGTCAGCATTGCCAGCGCCGCCTGTTTTGAGCGCCGCAGCATCTTCGCAGGGCGCTGTGTTTTCGCCATGGTCGCTGGCCCCATCTGCGGCGTCTGCGTCTGTCGCTCCGGCTCCACGTGTTGTGCCACCGTCTTCACCCATGATTGCTGCGCCTGTGCCTCAACGCGCGCCGGTTGCGCCGATGCCGAGTTGGCAATGGCCAGAGCCGGATGCGGGGATCGCCGAAGGACGACGCGTGAATCCGTGGCGTCCTGACGCCAGCCCAGCACGGAATGCTACGCAGACGAGTTCGAAGGCAGTTACCGATGCAACGAACCCAGCCACAGGTCGTGACTTGGACTGGCTGGAATCGAATTGGCAGGATTATCTGGAGCGTGAACGCCAGCGGGCAGAGAGTGCGCGCCAGCGTGAAGAATGGTTGCAGGAGCTACGAACGTTGCAGCAACGTTATCCGACCCTGCCATAGGCTTTAAGGACTCATCGAATGAAGTGGATGCTGAATGCGTTGTCTGTTTTTGTCGGGGCGATGCTGTTGGCGGGAGCTCCGCAGGCCGCAGAGTTCAGTGCTGAGCAGGTGCGTATCTTGGGTGAGCGTGAGCAGCGGGTGCAGCTCTATGTTTCAGATGCGTTTGTACGTGAGGAGATGGGTGCTGAAGGTCAGGGCCAGTTTCGGATTATCGACCTGCGCCAAGGGCGGATGCGCATTCACAACCCGGCACGGCAGGAATACATCGAGCTACCTGCGCCTCCCGTACCGCGCGACCCGGAACAGGTTTGTGCCAAGGTCGAGCAGCTGAGCTGTCGTTTGCTTGGCGAGGATACGGTGGATGGCCGCCCGGTACAGCAGTGGTCAGCGCAGATACAAGGCCCGCAGCATGTGGTGTTAGAGATGCGCGCTTTGTATGACCCGGAGTTGCGCTATCCGGTGTGGATGCGATTGGACCCGGGAATGGAGCAGCGCTTGGAGAACATCCAGATTGCGCCACAAAATCCGACCTTGTTTCAAACGCCGGCCGGGTATGTTGCGGTAGAAACCGCGCAGCAGTCGGGGTCTTGAGGCATCATTACGGCCCGGTTGGTCCTGCCTTGTTCGTTTTGCAGGACGCTTGTCTTCAAATCGGTCGCACATGGATGTGCGGCAGGAGTGATGTGAGATGAAACGTTTTCGTACTTTTTTTGGCACTGTGCTCCCGTTCTTGCTGGTGGCGACGGGGGTCTTTCTGTACCTCGACCCCGAGCAGAGCGGTGATCGTCTGAGTCAGTGGAAACAAGATGTCTTGAGTTGGCTATTTCCGGCGACTGATTTCTCCGAGCCCGCTGAGCTTGCTGAGCCTCAGAGCAACGTGAACGCATCGACGGCGGACATGGCGAATGCTCCGCTTCCAGTTGAGCCGGCACCATCGGCGCCTGTTACCCCGGTGCCTCTCCGACCCGCGCCGGTCGCGTCGCAGCAGACCGCTCCGGTGCAGCCTTCTATGCCAAGCGTGCGGGGTCGAGTTGAGCCGCGGACAGAAGGGCGTCGCGAGGGGCCTCGTGATTTAACTTCGGTGTTGGGGCTGGATCGCACATTCGAGCAGAATCCTCCAGCGCAGCTCGCGGGGATCCCTCAGGCCGCCGCTCCGCAGTTGGTGGTGCCGCCACAACCGGAACGCTATGTGCCGCAGCCGATCTATCCGGCTGTCCCGCAACCACAAGAGCGACCCAATGCGGAAATTCGAGTGGGTTCGGTCCCAGATTTTGTCTCCGCAGAGAGTGGCGACCCGACTTCGGTGTGGGCCATGCCCGAGCAATTTGGAGAACCGGCCGGTGGTTGGTTGCTCAATCGGGCGCGTCAGGCATTTTGGGAGCAGGACTACCGCGCTGCAGTGGAAGCCTATCGGCAGCTGATTACGGAGCAAACGGCGAGCGGTGACAGTGCCGGGATTGATCCAGGCGTCTGGGGCGAGCTAGGCAACGTGTATTACGCTTTGCGTGATACCAGCCGCGCGGCGCAAGCCTATGCGCGGGCGGAGCAAGCCTTCCGGGCAGCGGGCAACCAAGAGGAGGCACAGCGTCTGCTTGAGGTCATCCGTGGTTTGGATGCAACACTCGCCAGTCAGATCGAATCCGGTGCGCCGCGCCGTGCCGCAGCAGCCGTTGAAAAGCGGATGTAATCCCCTGAAACACATAAGCGCTAAAGAAAATCCTTGATTTTTAAGGCGTTTACGGTCGAGATTTTTTCCGACCTTTTCATGAAAACCTGATATAGTCGCCCCCGTTCGTCCACAGGCACGCTGTGCGACGAGGCCCGAATCCAGTTGTGGTTTCGCGGTAGACGTAGTGAAAAACCAACACAGCTGGAGCCCTAGATGTCCAATTCTGATGCCACTCAAACTGCTGCGCCGCAAGATATGCCGGTTCCGCCGAATGCTTCAGCAACCGTCGAACGCTTTGCCGACTGCTTTGAAAAGAGCGCGCGTCGCTGGGAACGCATCGTATATCCCTCGCTGTTTGCCTTCATTGTGTTGGCAATCTATGGCTTCTACCTCGTATTCAATTTGACGCGTGATATGCATCAGGTGGCTAAGGACATGTCCAGTCTCGCGCGCAGCTTTGACCCAAAGATGAGTCAGCACATGGCTAGCATCGCGCACAGCGTGGAAGGCATGTACGGCAGCGTGGATGCGATGGCGCACAACATCAATGCAATGGACGTGAATCTACAGACGTTGACCGTGAGCTTCGATCAGCTGAACAACAAGATGACTGTGGTCTCCGACGAGATGCGTAATCTGGAAACGATCCAGGCGCGCATGGGTAACATCGATCACTCTGCGCGCAACATGGCTATCCAGACGGCGAACATGGGCAACCAGATGGGGTCAATGAACCGCAGCTTCACGCCAGTGGGTATGATGTCGCGTTTCATGCCTTGGTAAGGGCATACCGCTTCCACAAAAAAGCCCCGCGATGCGGGGCTTTTTTGTTTAGATCCTGACCGGCGCTTGTACGCCGGCACTGCTCTGGATGCCGTTTACGGTTTTTTCAGAATCGACGCTTGATAGCCTTCGGGGACGGGTACATCCCTGACCTCAAACGACATCTGGTCGAGATCGGCAAGGATGTAGGTAGGCTGCGCACCAATGCCGGCTGCCGTGCCTGGGTTTGCAAGCGTGGTCCGGCCACCTTTGACATTGCTGATTTCTTTGACCGAGGCCTTATGGTCGTGGCCACAGCACACTAAATCGTAGTCACCGGTGAGTGCTAAGGCTTCAGCGTAATGCGGGTAATGCACCAGAAACACGCGTTTGCCACTGATCTCAAAGGCCGCATCTTGACCGTGGTAGTTCACCACACTGTCGGGCTTGTTAACCAAAGCGTACATGTTGTTGAGATCACCTTGGTTGTTGCCATGAATCACATGCACCGGTTTGCCCAGTGGTTGGAACACCCACAAGGTGTTGGGTGAAACGACATCACCACAGTGGAAGAACGCTTCGGCGCCGTGGGAGATGGCATCTTCTGCCGCCAATTTCAGCAGGGTGCGGTTATCGTGGCTGTCTGAAACGATCCCAACTTTCACAACACTCTCCTTAATTTTTCCAATCAGAACGCCGGTTTCTTCGGCGCATTTTGATAGCGCGTGACGCTATCGGTGATTTCTTTGTGTGCCGCGGCGGCATCTTCCCAGCCCTCAACCTTGACCCACTTGTTGGGTTCGAGGTCTTTGTAATGCTCGAAGAAGTGTGCGATCTGATCGAGCAATAATGGGGAGACGTCCTGCGGCGTTTGCGCGTTCTTAAATAGACTGCACAGTTTAGAAGTCGGAACCGCCAATACCTTTGCGTCTGCACCGGACTCGTCGGTCATCTTGAGTACGCCAACCGGGCGGCACGTGATGACCGAGCCGCTGATCAGCGGGTAGGGCGTGACAACCAATACGTCGACTGGATCGCCATCCTCGGACAGGGTGTGCGGCACATAGCCATAGTTACATGGATAGTGCATCGCGGTGTTCATGAAGCGATCGACGAACATGGCGCCGGTTTCTTTATCGACTTCGTACTTCACCGGGTCGGCGTGAGCCGGAATTTCGATGATGACATTGATTTCTTCTGGCAGATTTTTGCCAGGACCGACGCGATCCAGATTCATGCTGTTCTCCGCAAATTTCAGATAAGGCGGGATGTAAACGCACCCGCAAAAAAATGGGCCGGTGCGAAGACCGGCCCACGATACGGATTCTGTCCGAGTCAGGCAAGCCAAACGGCCGGCCTGACCGGAATCCGGCTTACAGCAGCGGGATGATCATGAGCGCAACGATGTTCATGATCTTGATCAGCGGGTTCACCGCCGGGCCCGCCGTATCTTTGTACGGATCGCCTACGGTGTCGCCGGTGACGGCCGCTTTGTGTGCGTCGGAACCCTTGCCGCCAAAGTTGCCATCTTCGATGTACTTCTTAGCGTTATCCCATGCGCCACCGCCGGTGGTCATGGAGATTGCCACGAACAGACCGGTGATGATGGTACCGATCAGCAGCCCGCCGAGGGCTTCTTTGCCCAAGATCAGGCCTACCGCAACCGGAACCACGATCGGCAACAGGGATGGAACCACCATTTCCTTGATCGCGGAACGCGTCAGCATGTCCACAGCCTTGGAATAGTCAGGCTTCTGGGTGTGATTCATGATGCCCGGCATTTCGCGGAACTGACGACGCACTTCGTTGACGATGCCGCCCGCGGCACGACCGACGGCCTCCATGGCCATGGCACCGAACAGGTACGGTACCAAGCCGCCGATGAACAGGCCGATGATCACAAGGTGGTTGTTGAGCAGGAATTCCACGGGCGCGAGGCCAGCGGCTTTCTGCACCACATCGAGGTTGTAGGTGTAGTCCGCGAACAGCACTAGGGTGGCTAGGCCGGCAGAGCCGATGGCGTAGCCCTTGGTGACCGCCTTGGTGGTGTTACCGACAGCGTCGAGTGGATCGGTGATGTTACGGATCTTGTCGTCCAACTCGGCCATTTCCGCGATACCACCGGCGTTATCGGTGATGGGTCCGTAGGCGTCGAGCGCAACGATCATACCGGTCATAGACAGCATGGCGGTCGCTGCAATCGCGATGCCATACAGGCCAGCCAGTTCGTGGGCACCCCAGATGGAGGCACACACTGCCAGTACGGGCGCTGCGGTGGACTTCATCGAAACCCCTAAGCCAGCAATCACATTGGTGCCATCACCAGTCGTGGAGGCCTCCGCGATGTGACGTACCGGGCTGTACTCGGTTGCAGTGTAATACTCGGTAATGATCACCATGGCTGCGGTGAGCGCCAGACCGATCAAGGCAGAGTAGAACAATGCGTCGGCGCTGATGAGGTCGGCGCCAATCTGTAGGCCTTCGCCAATCATCGTTTGGGTGATTGGATAGAAGGCTGCTGCGGCAAGTACGCCGGAGACGATGAGGCCGCGATACAGCGCAGACATGATCTTCTGGCCTTCTTTGACCTTGACGAAGAAGGTGCCAATGATCGAAGCGAAGATGGATGCGCCACCGAGCACCAGCGGATAGATGACCGCGGCAGGATTGCTTGCAACCAACAGGCTGCCCAGCAACATGGTCGCGATGATCGTAACTGCATAGGTTTCGAACAAGTCGGCCGCCATGCCCGCACAGTCGCCGACATTGTCGCCGACGTTGTCCGCGATGACTGCAGGGTTGCGTGGGTCATCTTCCGGAATCCCGGCTTCCACCTTACCCACGATGTCCGCACCGACGTCCGCACCCTTGGTGAAGATGCCGCCGCCGAGACGCGCGAAGATGGAAATCAGTGAACCACCGAAGGCCAGGCCCACGAGCGCATGCAGCGGGTCATGGTGGCCGAAGTGAGTCAGGATGGCGTAGTAGCCGGCAACGCCGAGCAGGCCGAGACCGACCACCAGCAGACCGGTGATCGCACCGCCACGGAAGGCAACCTGGAAGGCTGCGTTCATGCCGCCATGCGCTGCTTCGGCAGTACGCACATTCGCACGTACGGAAACGTGCATGCCAATGTAGCCCGCCAGACCGGAGAAAATGGCGCCGACCGCGAAGCCGATCGCTGTGCCCCAATCGAGCGCGAAGCCGATGATGATCAACAGAATAACGCCGACCACCGCGATGCTGGTGTATTGGCGGTTGAGGTAGGCCATCGCGCCTTCTTGAATGGCGGAGGCGATTTCCTGCATGCGGCTATTGCCTGCAGGCTGGGCGGTAATCCAGCGTGCA
>CAZZIQ010000033.1:0-12001 GCA_964654355.1 uncultured Piscirickettsiaceae bacterium | reverse complement strand
CCTTAGAGCGGCCGGTATCGCGGTCCATGATGATTTTTGCGGAAGCAACTTCGCCATGTGCGGCGAAAGCGCTGCGGAGGTCCTCATCGGTCATTTGCCAGGAGAGGTTGCCTACAAACAGATTGGTCATGTAATCACTACTCAAACACAGTGCCATTGAGGAAAGCACTTCAGGCCTCGATCAATGGCACAGAGTCGAGTCTGATGTTCTGTCAGAAACGCTCTTAACTACGCCGCTGGCTGAACCGAATATCACGCAATAACAAGGTGATACTGCGGATCATCCTCGCCTTTTCCCTCGCGCGCAAGCGTTGCAGGATTACAAATCCATGACAATCCGCTACCGTTGCCGGCCATGACCGAAACTGTCGCATCCAAACCGGCCCGCACGGCCCACCGCAAATTGTTGCAGCAGCCTGAGGATTTCCTCGCTTTTGACCGGGCCCACCTTTGGCATCCCTACGGCTCTGCCACCCATCCTGCCCCGGTTTGGCCGGTGCGTGAGGCGCATGGGGTCCGCATTGTCTTGGAGGATGGCACCCCACTGCTCGATGGCATGGCTTCATGGTGGTGCGCCATTCATGGTTACGGGCATCCGCAGCTGGTCCATGCCATCCAGAATCAGGCCGAGACGCTAAGTCATGTCATGTTTGGCGGCCTGACCCATCGCCCCGCAATTCAACTGGCAGCCCATTTGCTCGAACTGACACCTCCGGGACTTGGGCGCATCTTTTTTGCAGATTCAGGCTCGGTAGCGGTCGAGGTCGCACTGAAAATGGCCTTGCAATATTGGCAGGCAAAGGACCAGCCTCAACGCCAACGCATCCTCACTATTACCCATGGTTATCACGGGGATACGTTCGGCGCGATGTCAGTCACCGATCCGGTTAATGGGATGCATCATCTGTTTGCTCATCTGTTGCCCAAGCAACTGTTTGCCAACAGCCCCAGCGCGCAAACCGATGAGGAGTGGGAAGACGAACAGCTCAAGCCTCTATGTTCGCTGTTGAATCAGCATGAATCTGAAATCGCCGCAGTCCTGGTTGAGCCTTTGGTCCAAGGTGCGGGCGGAATGCGTTTCCACGCACCGGAGTTTTTACGCCAGCTGCGCCAGCTCTGCGATGAGCGCGGTTTGTTGTTGATCTTTGATGAGATTGCAACCGGCTTTGGTCGTACCGGCAGCTTATTTGCCGCCGATCAGGCTGAGGTTTCGCCCGACATTCTGTGTCTGGGTAAAGCCCTCACCGGTGGGATGCTCAGCTTTGCTGCAACCCTGTGCACCGATGCGGTTGCTGAAACCATCTCTGCGAGCGACCCCGGCGTGTTCATGCACGGCCCGACCTTCATGGCCAACCCGCTGGCATGTGCAGCGGCTGCTGCCAGCCTTGAAATCCTCGAGCACAGTGATTGGCGCGGCAATGTCCGCAGGATTGAGGAAGGACTGCAGGAAGGGCTTGCCACATGCCGCACGCTGCCAGGCGTTGCGGATGTCCGCGTGCGTGGCGCCATCGGCGTGGTCGAATTGGAGCAGGCGTTGGACCACGAACAACATGCTCGCTGGCAGCACGCTTTCGTCGAGCACAAAGTGTGGATCCGTCCCTTTGGTAAGCTGGTCTACCTGATGCCGCCGTTCATCGTCGACAACGAAGAACTGACGCGCTTGACCGATGCGGTGGTCAGCGTCGCGCGCGCTCAGCTAGCGCCGTAACAAAGGCTGCAGCATGGGCCAAACGCGCTCGAGCATCTTTCTCTGCGCGCTGGAATTTGGATGGATGCCATCCTCCAACATCAGTTCGGGTTGCAGTGGAATCGGTCCCAGAAAATCCAGTAGCGTTGCAACCTCTGTTTCCTGTTGCAGCTGCACATACACCTCGGCAAAGCGCGTGCGATAGACCTCACCATAGTTAGCTGGAATCATGACCCCCAACAACAAAATCTTAGCCCCAGCCGCCTCAGCGAGCCGGATCATGTCCTGCATGTTGCGTTTTAAATGCATCGGCGCAAAGCCGCGCAAGCCATCGTTCCCCCCCAACTCGACAATGAGGATTTGTGGTTGATGCGTTTCTAGCAGGAACGGTAGTCGGCTAAGACCACCACGGGAGGTCTCCCCCGTCACGCTGGCGTTGGCGACTACATAGGCGTAGCCCTCTGCGTGCAAACGTTGTTGCAATAAATCGACCCAGCGCTGCCCCGCCTCAATGCCAAATCCAGAGCTCAGGCTGTCACCCAGAACCAAAAGCCGTGGAGTTGGGTCTACGGTAGGCTGCTGAGCGAAGCTCGGCGCAACAGGTACACTGAGTCCAGCACACAGTAACAGCCACAAGCAAAACGATTGATTCTTACGCATGACACAACTCTCGCCTACCCGCCTGCTTGAAGCAAGCCGCCTCGGCCAACACGTGACTACACCAGAAGGCCCCCTCACCCTACTTGCCGATATTGATTTGCATGTCGATCGCGGTGAAGCCTTGGCAATTCTTGGTGCTTCCGGGTCGGGCAAATCTACGTTGTTAGGACTGCTTGCGGGATTGGATCTGCCCAGTCACGGGCATTGCAGTCTATTCGGCAACAACCTCAACACCTTAGATGAGGAGGCTCGAGCAGCCTTACGAGCTGGTCGCGTTGGCTTTGTTTTTCAGTCCTTCCAGCTGCTGCCGGGCCTCACTGCATTGGAAAATGTCGCGTTGCCACTGGAATTGCGTGGCGATACTGATGCACTGCAAAAGGCTCAGCATGCGCTTGAGGAGGTAGGCCTTGGAGAACGCCTACAGCATGACCCCGCGCGCTTGTCGGGCGGTGAACAGCAACGTGTTGCGGTGGCGCGCGCATTTGCACCACAACCTGAAGTTCTATTTGCAGATGAACCAACCGCCAATCTTGATGCACAGACCGGCGAGATGCTTGCACAACAATTGTTTGAACTGCGCCAACTACACAACACCGCTTTAGTGTTGGTGACGCATGATCCCGCCTTGGCGGCGCGTTGTGATCGACAACTGTATCTCAGTAACGGCCGTATCCAATCGCTTGCATCTTCATGAGCACTCTTCGACTCGCATTACGCTTCCTACGACGTGATCTCGCGCGGAGTGAAACGCGCTTACTCGCGCTGGCATTGGTGCTCGCTGTGATGACAGTCAGCATCGTGAGTCTATTTGTTGAGCGTGCGCGAAGCGTCATGGAGGCGGAAGCCGCCGCTTTGATTGCGGCGGATCTGGTATTGGAAAGTCGCGACCCAATTCCTGATCTTTGGCGTAAGCGTGCGCGAACACTTGGCCTTCAAACTGCAGAGTTGTTGGAATTCCCCAGCGTGGTGAGCACCGAGCAAGCGATGCAATTGGTGCAAGTCCGCGCCGTGGGTGAAGGCTATCCCTTACGTGGTGAGCTACGTAGCGAGGCGTGGCCCGTGTCCGCAGCAGAACAGATGGGATCCGGTACTCCGGCAACACGTCCGATGCCTGGGAAGGTCTGGAGCGACCCCCGCCTACCCGAGCTGCTTGGTACTGAGGGGCGGTTTGATGGCCATGTTCAGCTGGGCAAACAAACCCTCGAGCTCAAACGTGTTCTGGTGCAAAGCGCTGATCAAGCAGCAAGCCTGTTCCGTCTTTCACCGCGGATTCTTGTTGCGATCGAAGACATTGCCGCAACCGGTCTGCTCGGACCTGCAAGTCGGGTGCGCTACCAACTCCTGCTGGCCGGCGAGACTGAGGCACTTGCAACGCTTCGTGGCGAAGTGGAGCGCAGCGATCCAGATGCACGATCCATCGAGGTGGAAGATGTGCGTAGCTCGCGTCCTGTGATTCGAGATGCACTCGAGCGCGTTGAACAGCTCTTGCGACTTGCCGCAGCGAGTGCATTGCTGCTGAGCTTGATCGCGGTTTTATTGGCAAGCCGACGCTTCAGTCAGCGACAAATGGATATGGTTGCGCTATTGCGTACGCTCGGCACCCAACGCGTACACATCTTGCAACTCCTCAGCCTGCGTCTTTTAGCCCTTGGGTTCATTGCGAGCCTTATCGGGATTTCCTTGGCTTGGCTGGTACAGCCGGTTCTACTCTGGGTGATTGAACCCAGCCTGAGTTGGCAGTGGACAGGACTCGATCTGTATTCCGCCAGCATGGGCATGCTTACCGGACTCTTGCTCTTGCTTGGCGCTGCCCTGCCCCAAATTCTGCAGCTGGTGCGCACACCGCCATTGCGGATTTTGCGGCGTGAATTCATTGGCCAGCGTCAGCGACTTTGGGAAGTGCAACTCCCTTTGCTGCTCGTATTAGGTTTCCTCCTAACCCTGCAACTGGGTCATGAAGGTCTGGCGTTGCGTTTCTTGGGTGGCTTGTTGCTGGCTTGGCTTTTGTTTGCCGGTCTTGCCGCTGCACTGGTCATTGGGTTACGGCCGCTGCGCAAACATACCGGTGGTAGTTGGCGTTATGGTCTTGCCAATCTATCTCGGCATCCTCAGCTCACCACCTTACAGCTGAGTGGATTTGGCCTCGGATTGAGCTTGCTCCTATTGTTGGGACTGGTACGGACAGATTTACTGGAGGCCTGGCAAGACACCATTCCTGCTGGCACCCCGAATCAGTTCTTGATCAACATTCAGCCAGAAGAAGTAGCCAATCTAACCCAAGCACTCGCCCGCGCCGGACTCCAACTGAAAGGCCCCTACCCAATGGTGCGCGCACGCTTCATCGCACTGAATGGAGAAGCGGTACGGGAAGAACAGTTCGCGCCGGGGCGAGCGCAGCGCTTGGCGCTTCGCGATTTCAATCTCAGCTGGAGCGCAGAACTCCCCACAGATAACCTTGTGGTAGCGGGTCAATGGGGCGCTGAAGGATGGTCCGTTGAAACCGAGTTTGCGGAGACCCTGGGCTTACGTCTGGGTGACCAACTTCAGTTCGAGATCGCAGGAAGTCCGATCACAGCGCCTATCACTAGCCTGCGCAGCTTGTCTTGGGATAGCTTTCAACCCAACTTCTTTGTACTGGGCACGCCCACCCTATTGCAGGCTCAACCCGCAACCTTCATAAGCAGCTTCTTTCAAGAGGCCCAGCAAGCCAGTGAGGTCCGCAGCATTCTGCGCGACTATCCAAGCGTGACTGCTTTGGATTTGGATGCTTTGCTCGGTGAGGTTCGCGGAATCATTGGGCGGGGCGCACGCGCCATTGAATTCATTGCCGCGCTCACCTTGTTGGCGGGCGGACTGGTGCTGGCAGCCGGCTTACAAGCCACACGGGACCTGCGCCTCCAAGAAGTGGCTGTGTTGCGCACACTCGGAATTTCACGCGCACTATTGCGTCGAGCCGTCTGGGCAGAGTTTGCAGTGCTGGGTGGACTCGCCGGGATCCTTGGTGCGGGTGTTGCTACTGCCATTTCTGCGAGCTTGGCGAAGAGTGTGTTTCAGCTACCGTGGAGTTTGAACTGGAACCTCTGGCTGATTGCAGTACCTATGAGCGTGGTCGCCCTTGTTCTTCTCGGCTGGCGCTTGACCCGCAGCACATTAAACACACCGCCACTACAGCTATTGCGTGAGTTGTGAGGTTGGCAGCAGTAGCGCCTGTGCGCGCCGGCGCGCGCCTTCAAACAAGGACAACAAGACGGGTACTAAGAACAATACCAGGACTGTGGCGTACGCTAAGCCGAACGATAGCGATACCGCCATCGGAATCAGGAATTGTGCTTGTAGCGAGGTCTCAAACAGCAAGGGCAACAAGCCGGCGATGGTGGTTAACGAGGTGAGAATGACCGCGCGCAAACGTTGCACCGCAGCCTCAACCAACGCATCTTGTACAGCCATCCCCTGCTCACGCAAACGCCGGAAGAAGGTCACCAGAATGATGGAGTCATTCACCAAGATTCCGGACAGGCCAAACAGGCCAAACAAGGAAAGAATGGTCAGGTCTAGATCGAGCAACCAGTGCCCGAACAACGCACCGACCATACCGAACGGTATGGTCGACATGACGACCAAAGGCCAGCCATAGGATGAAAATACCCAAGCCAATACCAAATAAATCAGAGCCAACGCGAGGAACAGACCGGTACGCATATCCGACAAGGTGTCGCGCTCATCCGCATTCTTACCCTCAAACGAAGCGCGCACACCAAACCCTTCTTGCAATTGTGGAATGACATCGCGCTGTAGGAGTACGATTAAGTCACCCACCTTGCTGACGTCGGTGTCCACTTCCGCGAGCATGGTCGCGGCAAGCTCACCTTCAGCGTGACGCAACACATCAAAGCCGCGTTGGGTGCGGAAGTGAAGCACATCACTGAGTGGCACAGCACTACCATCTTTCAACAGAATTGCTAATCGACCTAGACTCGCAAGGTCGCTCCGCTCAACCTCAGGTAAAATCACGCGCACTTCAATCTCATCATCACCACGCGTGAAGATTTGCAACAAATGGCCGTCATAGGCTGCGCGCAACTGACGTCCCACCTCTTCCACGGTCAGGCCCAGAGTTTCACCCAGTGGCGTGAGCTTATAAATCAACTGCTCCTTGCCCCACGGCATATCGTCTTCAACAGTGGTCACGCCCGGCAAGCTGCGCATCGCCGCCGTAGCTTGATCAATCGCAGCCTTCAATTGACGTGGATCTTTGCCGACCAGACGCAACTCAATATCCGTTCCGGGTGGGCCATGTTTACGCTCAGCAATCGTAACGCGCTCCAAACCAGCCGCTACAGGAACGCGCGTGCGCCACTCTTCGATAAAGGCACTCAAGCGCACATCCCGATCACCAAATGGCACCAGCTGCACATCAATAGTCGCAAAGGCATCCCCGCGGCGAATCGACCCATTGGTATTTGAACTGGAACGCCCCAACTGGGTTTGCACTGAACGAATTAACTCGCCACCAAAATGTTCTTCGGTTTCATGCAAGGCAAGACGTACCGATTCGGCATAACGTTCGGTTGTTTGGCCGGGCGTGCCAGAGACAAAACTGATGCTTGCACTGGCCATGTCGCCTTCTGGCATGGGGAAAAAAGTAAAACCGATTCGGCCGCCGGCGAGCAAGCCAATCGCCAGAATCAAACTAGAAAAGATTGTTGCAAGCGTGGTGCCACGATTTGACAATGCCCAACGCACCGCATTACGAAAGCGGCCATCACGAAATGCATTGAAGCGACGGTCAAAGCGTGCGCGAAAACTTTCTGGCTTGATCTTGTGCTGATGCGCAAAGCTGTGGCGTAGGTGTCCGGGCAAAATCAGGAAACACTCCACCAATGAAGCCAGAATCACACAAACGATAATGAGCGGAATATCGAAAAGAATATTTCCCATCATTCCACCGACCAACATCAACGGTAGAAAAGCAGCAATGGTGGTTAACGAGGACGAGAATACGGGCGCCAACATGCGCCGCGCCGCACCTTCTGATGCGCGTTGTGGCGCCTCTCCAGCATCGTAATGTGCTTGGGCATCCTCTCCTACAACAATCGCATCATCAACGATGATACCCAGCGCCATGATTAGCGCGAACATGCTCACCATGTTGATACTACCGCCAACGGCATGCAGCACAGCCAAGGTCGCAAGGAAGGATGTTGGAATGCCCACTGCAACCCAAAACGCCACGCGACCATTTAGGAATACAAACAGAATGGCTAAAACCAGCAACAAGCCACCGGCACCATTCTTCACTAATAACATCAAACGTTCCCAGATCAGCGTCCAGTTTTCGTCAAAGATTTCCAGTTGCACGCCTTGTGGCAAAGTTGGGCGGACAGCATCGGCCCAAACATGCATGATTTCGGCAGAGTCCAATGCATCCGCACTCTCGGTGCGCATGACCATCATCTCAACTGCCGGCTTGCCATCAAAACGCACCCGCGTTTCTTGTCGCTTGGGTCGTTCTTCGATCTGAGCAATATCCCCCAAGCGCAATAATTCACCATCACGCCCTGAACGCAGTGAGAGGTTTTCAAAATCGAGGGCGCTACGCCGCTGCTCCAATCCACGCAACGCACGTGCACCGCTGTCGTCGCCTGCTTCACCTGCAGGAATGTCCCGACTCATTTTCCCAACACGGTCGCCGATTTGGTCCAGTGACAAGCCTAGGTCGACCGCTGTTGCCATGGGTACCTGAATTGCGACTTCCTCTTCAGGGAGACCGGTAATCACTACGTCTGCAACACCGCGGCTAATCAGTTCGCGCTCAAACTGACGTACCAGTGGACGTAACTCATCGATAGGACCATCGGTAGTAACCGCAATGCGCGCAATGGGCTCATTTCGTACCACGAGTGTGACTTCTGGACGCTCTGCGGTAGACGGTAGATTGCGCACCAAATCGACACGCTCTTTCACTTCGTCGACTGCAGTCCCCATGTCGGTTCCGCCATAAAACTCAAGCGTGACCGATGAGATGCCGTCACTCGTGGTTGAACTCATGCGTTTTACTTGATTTACATCACGCATTTCGCGCTCAAGGGGTGCTGTCACTGAAGACTCAACATCCTCTGCCGATGCACCCGGCCAAACCACACGCACACTGACCACATCCAAGGCGAAAGTCGGCAGAAACTGCCGATTCAATTTCTGCAGGGCATACAAGCCTGCCAGCAGCATCAAGATCATTAACAGGTTGGCAGCGACTTTGTGCTGCGCAAAGCGCCCGAGCAAATCAGTGTGCATCGGTGCGCTTAAATTGTTGCTAGGAGGCTGGCTCATTGTGAAGCCGCATCGCCGATCAACTGTACCGCGCGCCCTTGAATTGCATCGGGCAATTGGGTAACCAATATACGATCACCTTGCACCAGCAATGGGCTGCGGATCAGCACTGTGCTGCCTTGCGTGCCCACATGTTCACCTAGCCACTCCACTGCGATCGCTTCCAATCGATCTTCCGCAGTGATGCGATAAATTCGATCAAGGCTATACAAGGCAGTAAATGGTAAAGCGACCACCTGGCTTTGCGCCGGAAGCTGCAAACGCAGACTGAAGGCGCGGCCCAAAGCAATCTCCGCTTGTTCGGCGTTCACGCGAAACAAGCCATCGATCCCGCCGCTGCCGCGATTGGCGTTCGCAGCAAGTCGGTCCAGGCGTAGATTCAAGACAGCGCCATCCAGCTCGCCTTGCGCGGTCAAAACTTCTCCGCGCTCTAACGCAGCACGGACTTGTGCCACAAAACGTGCAGGGATTTGTGCGCGCACTTCTGTACGCGCTAACTCATGTAATTTTAGTAATGGATCTCCTGCACGGACCCGTTCGCCTTGGCTCACAGAAACTTCGAGGATGCGCGCTGTAAAGGGTGCGCGGATTTCCGTACGCACCAGATCCAGCTCCGCTTGCTCGAGTAAGGCGCGATTGCGCGCAACGGAGGCTTCTGCCTGCTGAAACGCTGCGCGCGTGCGGTCGACGTCTTGCTGACTAATGGCTTGGCTGCTGAGTAGGCTTTGCATGCGTTCGAGTTGCATGCGCTGTAATTCCACCTCCGCTTCGGCATTCACCAGATCAGCTTTGCGTTGTTCGCGCAGCAGAGAAGCATCGCGAGGATCGAGCTGGATCAATAACATGTCAGCAGTAACGGTTTGGCCTTCAAGGACGGGTACGGACTCAACATAAGCGGTAATCGCAGCGGTGAGCTTGCTGGTGCCGGGCGACTCGGTAACGCCATACACCAACACTTCTGGATGTAAGGTTTCAATCTCAATCGACTGCGCCGCCACTTGGGCGCGTAATTCGGTTGGCTGGACCGGTGGCGGCTCAGGCTTGGTGGCGCGCAGCATCACAAATACGGCAAACGCTGCCAATAAAATCAGCCATGGGCGTAAGCCACGCTGATTCCAAATTTTGGTGCGGAGGTTTTTAAGCACATGGAAGCGCGATGCGGGCGACAGGTTCATGCTGGAATTATTCTTCTTGATTGGTTCTGGATAGATCGAAGTTCGAGTCAAAGGTTTCTTATTGTTTAATTCAGCCTGGGACTTCAGCGTCCGAGCCGCATCGCGATGAGCTCTAGAGACTCCAAGGCGCGATTTCGGTTCAGTACTCTACCGAAAACCTTGCACCGAAGCAGGATATTGCTGTGTCGTTGTTGCAATTTATTCGGCCTCGCTTACGTGTTCAGAAGCCACTCTTGCATGTTCTCGTTTTGTTCCCTATGCTGCGCCCATGGGAAATGCCTACACCGAACTCACGGATCGCCAGCTCGCCACCCTGGATTTCATTCGTACCTACATCGCTCGTAACGGGCGCAGCCCGAAGCTGGTTGAGGTTGCGGATGGCATCGGCATTCAGTCCCGCGGTGTCGCGCATCGCTACGTACAAGCCCTTGTAGAGGCTGGCTTGCTGGAACACCATGCGGGTCGACATCGCGGTCTACGCATCGTTGACGACGAAGATCGCCTTCCACCTTCACCGCTCGAATTGCCACTGGCTGGCCGTATTGCTGCAGGCCTGCCAATTGAAGCGATTGAAGGCGATGACCGCATCAATCTCGCTGATTTTCTGATTGGTGAAGGACGCTTTGTTTTGCGGGTCAAGGGCGACTCCATGATGGATGCCGGGATTCTCGATGGCGATTTGGTCGTGATCCAGTCACAACCAATCGCCCGAAATGGGGACATTGCGGTGGTCATCCTCGATCGCGAAGAAGCCACGTTGAAATACTTCTTCCGTGAAAAAGATGGCAGCGTGCGGTTGGATCCGGCAAACAGCAGCCTTTCGCCCATGCGTTATTCCGCAGAAAGGGTCGAAATTCGCGGGATTGTGGTGGCGCAACTTCGCAGCTATTAATGCCTTTTCTGCATGCCTATGCTTTGGCGCCAACATGAATCTTCCTGGTTCCGTAGTTGGTTTGACAGTCCCCGGCGGCTGTCGCAGAATGGATCTAATTCGATGTTTTCTAAAGTACTTGAAAATGGGAGATGAGTAATGAAATTCTCACGCACACTGATGGCCGCAACTGCACTCCTCGCTTCTTCTGCAGCGATGGCTCAGTATTGGGGCGGTGACCGTTACAACGGCTATGGTGACTACAACGACTGGCCAGTTTGGACGCCGATGTATTGGATGGAAGAGTTTTTCGATAACGGCTTCGGGAACAACGACGATTACGGTTATGGTGGTTATGGCTATAACCCATACGGTTATGGTGCGCCTTATGGTTATGCTCCGTTCAGCGGCTATGCCCCTTATGGCACTCCTCCGGGCTATGGTTATGGCTATGCGCCACCGACCGCCCCAGCTGCGCCGCAGGTACAGTAATCCTACCGTCACAGTCCAAGTACGCTTGATTCATCCTGCCTGACTCCGAATATGTGGAACCGCATCCCGCCTGGCATCAAACTTCTTGGCGCATTGGTTGTTCTGTTTGGAGTCTGGCAATACCTCCAACCTGCCCCCACGCCGACCTACTGTGGTAAAGGCAATGCCAAAGGTGCAGCCGCATGGGAGCGCTGTGTGGCTGGCGACTGGATTGAAGTAGACGACCCGCGTTTATTCCTGCTGGTCTGCGATACTCAAGCCCACAAACTGAGCTTTGGCGGCGCAATCTTATGCCAATATCGTGGCGGCGCAGCAGCGGTTAAAGAACGTTAACTAAACCTCACAACAAACTGTTTTAATTAAAAAAACCCGCCGAAGGCGGGTTTTTTTATGGGCCAGCGCGAAGCGATCTTAGATGGTAATCTGCGCCATGCTGCCGCCGTTCGCGAGGTGCGCCTCAACCCACTTCGGCTTACGACCACGCCCTGTCCAAGTTTCTCCCGTCGAAGGGTTTTTGTACTTGGGGGCGACCGTGCCGCCCTTACGCGGCCCCGAAGACTTACGTGCAGTCGCTCCAGCCGCAAAATCGGACAGGCTATAACCCAGCGCTTTCAGGTCTTGCTCGGCCTTAGCAATGATTTCCTTCGCCTTGGATTCATTCGCAGCACGCGCACGATCTTCTTCTTCACGACGCGCCAATTCGGCTTGGGCCTTGGCCATTAATGCTTCGATCTTATTTGCCGACATTTTATCGAGCTTCATAGATTTCGATCCTTTTCCATCAAAATA
>CAZZIQ010000032.1:0-12203 GCA_964654355.1 uncultured Piscirickettsiaceae bacterium | reverse complement strand
GGCCGGTGGTTTGCTTTTCGGGGCGTCGATCGACAGGGAGGTCGATCGTCGAGCGAGCCATGGACGGCCTCGAGCGTTCCCGAAAAGTGACGACCGGCCCGCTCGCATAGTCAGAGCGGAAGCCCATAGAGCCGAATACGAGTACACTTCGCGCCATGAACACCGCCAACCTGAATGTCTCCGAACTTCTTGCAAAGATGCAGCGTGACTTGCGCGCGCATCTCGGCGAACGCATGGACAACATCGCGATTGTGGGCATCCACACCGGCGGCGCTTGGGTAGCCGAAGCGTTGCATCAAGCGATGGGCATTCAACACCCGCTGGGCAGCCTCAATATCACCTTCTACCGCGATGACTTCACCCGCATCGGGCTGCATCCGCAGGTCGAGCCGTCGCACCTGCCCTTTGAGGTCGATGGCCAGCATCTGCTATTAGTGGACGATGTGCTGCATACCGGGCGTACGATTCGCGCGGCGCTCAATGAGATTTTTGACTACGGCCGCCCGGCCAGCATCAGCCTCGCAGTCCTAATTGATCGCGGCGGACGCGAATTACCGATCCAAGCCGATGTTGTTGGCGCTCAGGTTGCATTAGAATTCCACCAGCACATCAAGCTCATGGGCCCTGCGCCACTTGAGCTGGCCATCACCGAAGTCACTACGGAAAGTAAGGAAAGCGACTAGACATGTCCCGCAGCCTGCAGCTCGACGAACACGGACAGCTCAGGCATTTCCTTTCCATTGAAGGCCTCAAGCGCCCGCTCCTCGAACACATCCTCGATAGTGCCGAAGCCTTCACCAGCGTCGGCAATCAACAGGTTAAGAAGGTCCCGCTGTTGCGTGGGCGTACCATCGCCAATCTGTTCTTCGAACCCAGCACCCGCACACGCACAACCTTTGAACTTGCCGAAAAGCGTTTGTCTGCGGATGTATTGAATCTAAACATCAGCGCCTCGGCAGCGAAGAAAGGCGAAAGCCTACTCGACACGCTACAGAATCTAGTGGCGATGCAAATCGACATGTTTGTCGTGCGCCATGCTGCAAGTGGCGCACCGCATTACATTGCCCAAGCCATGCCCGATCACATCAGCGTGATCAATGCCGGCGATGGCCAGCATGAGCACCCGACCCAAGCCATGCTCGACATGTTCACCATTCGCAAAACCAAGGGCGCCTTTGAGCCCCTCAAGGTGGCGATCATTGGCGACATCCTGCACTCGCGTGTGGCGCGCTCACAGATTCATGCGCTGTCAATTTTGGGCTGCCAAGACATCCGCGTCATCGCGCCACGCACACTGACACCAGCGCACCTTGCCGACATGGGTGTGCACAGCTACGCACGAATTGAAGAAGGCATCGAAGATGCTGATGTGATCATCGTCTTGCGCTTACAAAAAGAACGCATGACCGGTGCGTTCCTGCCCAGCGAACATGAGTATTTCCAAGACTTTGGCCTAACCCCAGAACGTCTTCGCCTGGCCGCACCGAATGCAATCGTGATGCACCCCGGGCCAATGAATCGGGGTGTAGAGATCGAATCCTGCGTCGCCGACAGCGATCGCTCGGTGATCTTGCAGCAAGTCACAAATGGTATTGCAGTGCGCATGGCCATCCTCGCGATGTGCATGTCACGTGGCGGGATGGATGCGGAGGCAGCCACATGAGCATGAAATCCGAGCATCGCTGTTTACGGATCCGCGGCGGTCGCCTGCTCGACCCGGCCACCGGCACCGATCGCATCGGCGATCTCTGCATCGCCGAGGGCCGCATCATTGCGCTGGGCGAAACGCCGAGTGACTTCACCGCCGATGAAACCATCGATGCGAACGGACTCTGGGTGTGCCCCGGCCTGATCGATTTATCCAACCGGGTGCGCGAGCCCGGCGAAGAGCACAAAGGCACCATCGCATCTGAAACCCGTGCTGCGGCATCGGGTGGTGTCACCACACTGGTGGTCCCTCCAGATACGGTACCGCCGATTGATAACCCATCAGTGGTCGAACTCATCCGCGATCGCGCCAAAGACTCCAGTCACAGCTGGGTGCTCACACTGGGCGCCATGACCGTTGGACTGCAAGGCCAGCAACTCACCGAAATGGGTGCGCTGCGCCGTGAAGGTGTGGTCGGTGTCAGTAATGGACTCGAAGGCATTCGAGATACCCGCGTGCTACGCCGCGCCTTGGAATATGCGGCCACGCAGGAACTCCCCGTGTTTATCCAACCGCAAGATGCATGGCTCAGCGAAGGCGGCTGTGCGCATGAGGGTGCGGTTGCGACGCGCTTAGGCCTACCCGGCATACCATCTGCTGCCGAAGCCGCAGAGGTTAGCCGCGTGTTGGCCTTGATTCGCCTAACTCATGCACGCGTGCATTTCTGTCGCTTATCGAATCACCGTGCCTTGTCACTGGTCGCTGAGGCCATACAACAAGGCTTACCGGTAACCTGTGATGTAGCAGCACATCAGCTCTATCTCACCGAGATGGACTTAAGCGACTACAACCCGAATGTGCACCTACAGCCGCCCTTGCGTACGCAACGCGACCTGCAAGCACTACGTACCGGACTCGGCAACGGCACCGTCAGTGCTATTTGCTCCGATCATCAACCACATGATCTTGATGCGAAAAGCGCACCTTTCATGGAAACCGAAGCAGGCGCCAGTACGGTTGAAACCTTGCTCCCCCTGGTTCTACGTCTCGCCGAGGAAGGCGAACTTTCCCTCCTCGATGCGCTGGCCTGCGTTACACAGAACCCCGCACAAATCCTCGGACTGGAAGAATCCGGCAGCCTTGCGCCAGGCCATCGTGCCGACGTGATCTTGGTGGATCCCGAGGCGTGGTGGACCGTCAATACGGATCAGCTGTTAAGTGAAGGCAAAAACAGTCCCTTTCTCGGCTGGGAGCTTAAGGGCCGCGTACGCCGCACCTTGCTGGCCGGCCGCACATTGTATGAATTGATTTAACTCATTTTCGAAACATCTGCATGAAGCATCCTGAATCTCGCGGCACCATCCTCACTGAAGACGCCAATGTCGTGTCACACACGGCCTTTGATGGCGATCAATACATTCTGGTGTTAGAGGCTCCACGCATTGCTGCGCGCGCGTTGCCTGGCAGCTTTGTACACATTCAGTGCGACCCACTGCTGCCAATGCGTCGCCCGATTTCGCTCATGCGCACCGTCGATGGGCACATTGAACTGCTCTACAAGGTACTGGGCGACGGCACCCAGCTGTTAGCGCAACGCAAGGTGGGCGACACGATTTCCGTACTCGGTCCGATCGGCGTGCCCTTCACCGCAACCCGCAAGCGCCCCTTACTAATCGGCGGCGGCGTAGGCATGCCACCGATGATTTTCTTAGCCGATGCCCTGCGGAAAGACTCCACCCTGCAACCGCTGGTGATCTTGGGCTCTGAAGTGCCGTTTCCCTTTCGCGCCAAACCCTCCACGTTCTTACTACCCGGCATCCCGGACGGCGTAACGGCCACGATGCCGCTGCTGGAAGACTGGGGCGTGCCGGCACGACTGGCCAGCCTACAAGGCTATCCGGGCGTGTTTGAAGGCTATGTCACCGACCTCGCACGGCATTGGCTCAATGCGCTCGATGATGCGGAACGTGCCGAAATCGAGGTATTTGCCTGCGGCCCACATCCGATGCTCAATGCGGTTGCCAAGCTTGCACGAGAGTTCGACCTACCGTGCCAAGTCTCGCTCGAAGAATTCATGGCCTGCGCAGTAGGTGGCTGTGCCGGTTGCGTAGTGGAAGTACAAACTCCGCAGGGCCCCGCAATGAAACGCGTCTGCGTTGATGGTCCGGTGTTCGACGCGCGTACGGTGTTCGCCGCGTAAAGCATTTCTCTGCCGCTGGGACGCGGTATCCTTGCGGCCATGCCGCCGACTGATCCTGAATTGCTCGACAACCTCGCTTCAGTGCGCAGCCGAATCGCGCAGGCTACACAGGCCACCAACCGTCCGGCGAACAGCGTTCATCTTCTCGCTGTCAGCAAAACCAAGCCCGCCGATGCGATTCGCGTTCTGCATGCGGCCGGACAGCGCGCTTTTGGTGAAAACTACCTGCAAGAGGCGCTGGAAAAGCAAGAAGCCCTCGCAGATTTACAAAGCGATCCTGCAACACAAATCGAATGGCATTACATCGGCGCGATTCAGTCGAACAAAACACGGTCCTTGGCCGAACACTTTGACTGGGTACATGGCGTAGATCGCTTCAAGATTGCGCAACGCCTCTCCGAGCAACGCCCTCCACACTTGCCACCTTTACAGATTTGTCTCCAACTCAACATCAGCAATGAGGACAGCAAATCCGGGATTGCATTGGATACGCTGACCGAACTTGCGCGCGACGTGGTGCAGCTTCCTCATCTTCAGTTGCGTGGCTTGATGGCCTTGCCGGCACCAGAACAAGACCCTGTCCGTCAGCGCGCCGTGTTTGCACAGGTACGCAAGGCGCTGGAGCAACTCAATCATGCACGCCTAATCACTCCGCCCATGGATACCTTATCTATGGGCATGTCGGGTGACCTTGAGGCTGCAGTGGCGGAAGGTGCGACCATGGTGCGCATTGGGACCGATCTATTTGGCGCACGCGCGCCCAAGGCAACCACATGAATCGACCGATTGTTTTGGTGATTGGCGGCCATGACCCGAGCGGCGGCGCAGGCATTACCGCGGATGTGGAAACCATCACTGCACTCGGCGGGCGCGCCACTTCCGTTGTCACCGCACTCACCGTACAAGACACCCGCGGCGTACAAAGCTTTGAGCCCACGTCGCTTAGTCTGCTCATCTCCCAAGCTCGTGCAATCCTCGAAGATCTACCCATCGCTTGTATCAAAACCGGGATGCTCGCGACCCGCGAACAGGTTGAAGCCGTTCATACCCTCTTGGTAGATACTGAACTGCCTTTGATCTGCGATCCAGTGCTGGCAAGCGGGCAAGGCGATGCCTTGAGCACGACAGATTTACGTGACGCGATTCGCGAGCTGCTGATTCCACGCGCACGCCTCATCACCCCAAACGGTGTCGAGTTACGCAAACTCGCCCCCGAAGGCGACTCCACCCCTGCCTGCGCACGCGAACTGCTTGAGCTCGGCGCCGAGGCCGTCCTCGTCAGCGGTGGACATGAGCCGGGCGATCTCATCGTTTCGAGCCTGTACACACACACTTCGCTGGAACGAAGCTGGTCACAGCCACGCCTTCCGGGCGAGTTTCATGGCACCGGCTGTACCCTCGCATCCGCCTGCGCCTGCGCACTGGCGCATGGCCATAGCCTCGAAAGTGCAGCTGATCGCGCGCTGCACTTCACCTGGAATGCGCTGGTCCATGCGGAACACCCAGGCCGCGGCCAAGGTCTACCTACTCGCAGTTGCGAATAAACCCAAGCTCATCAAATCATGTCAAACCTTCTGCCGCAACGCGGTCTTTACGTTCTAACGGACGACACCCTGACCGGCGGTGATCGCTTGGTGACCGCAGTAGCGCAAGCCATTCAAGGTGGCGCAGTGATGGTGCAATACCGCAGTAAGTCTCCTGATCGCCAGCGGCGACATTGGGAGGCGCTCGATGTACTCACCCTCTGTCGCCCACTCGGCATTCCACTTCTCATCAACGACGATGTGGAACTAGCAGCAGAAATCGGCGCGGATGGTGCCCACATTGGTGGCACAGACATGCCCATCGCTGAAGCACGCACCTTGCTTGGCGCAGACAAGATCCTCGGAGTGTCCTGCTACAATCGCCCGGCGCTTGCCGCAGAGGCTGCTGCTGCTGGCGCCGATTACATTGCCTTTGGTCGATTCTTTGCTTCGCAAAGCAAACCGAATGCGGTGCAAGCTGCCCCAAGCCTGTTTGAAGACAGCCGTAGTCTGGAGATTCCACGTTGTGCAATCGGCGGCATCACCCCAGAGAATGCACCTGCATTGCTCGAAGCGGGTGCTGATTTGCTCGCAGTCATTGGCGGTGTTTTTGCCGAACCAAACATTCGCGCCGCTGCACAACGTTATGCCAATTTGTTCGTTTGATTGATTCGTTTGAGGTCTTTGCCATGTCCCGTTCGCATGATTTGTTCCAAGAAGCCCAGCTCCACATCCCTGGTGGCGTGAACTCACCGGTACGCGCCTTCCGCAGCGTCGGGGGTGAACCGGTGTATGTGGAACGCGCCGAAGGGGCCTACATGTATGACCCCGACGGCAAACGCTATATCGACTATGTCGGCTCTTGGGGGCCCATGATTCATGGTCATGCCCATCCTGAAGTGGTGAAGGTGGTCCAAGAAGCCGCCACACGCGGCTTGTCCTATGGCGCACCCACTGCGATCGAAACGCAGATGGCCGCCTTGGTGAAGCAAATCCTGCCGTCGATGGACTTGATACGCTTCGTCAGCTCCGGCACCGAAGCCACCATGAGTGCCATTCGCCTTGCGCGCGGCTTTACCGGGCGCGACAAAATTGTGAAGTTTGAAGGCTGTTATCACGGCCATGCTGACTCCCTGTTGGTGAAAGCAGGCTCCGGCGCACTGACCCTAGGTGTACCCACTTCACCGGGCGTTCCTGCGGCACTGGCCGAACACACGCTCACACTCGAATACAACAACCTCGACCATGTGCGCGAGGTTTTCGCCAAGCTCGGCGGTCAGATCGCCTGCATCATTGTTGAACCGGTTGCCGGCAACATGAACTGCATTCCTCCTCGCGATGGCTTTCTGGAAGGCCTACGCGAGGTCTGCAACGAATACGAGAGCGTGTTGATCTTCGATGAGGTGATGACCGGTTTCCGGGTCGGCCTCAGCGGCGTGCAAGGCTTGTATGGCGTCAGCCCGGACCTGACCTGCCTAGGTAAGATCATTGGCGGCGGCATGCCGGTCGGCGCATTTGGCGGCAAGCGCGAGATCATGGAAATGCTCGCGCCACTCGGTCCGGTGTATCAGGCCGGCACCCTTTCCGGCAATCCGCTCGCCATGGCAGCGGGCATGAAAACACTGGAAATGCTGTTGGTGCCCGGTTTCTACGAAGACCTCAGTGCGAAAACCTCGCGCATGCTGCATGGCGTATTGGATGCGGCCAAAGCACGCGGCATTCCGATGACCAGCAATCAGGTCGGTGGCATGTTTGGCTTGTTTTTCACCGATGCCGAGCGAGTGGAAAACTTCGCCGATGCCACGGCGTGTAATCTCGATCAATTCAAGTTGTTCTTCCACGGCATGCTGGAACACGGCGTCTATCTGGCACCGTCCGCCTATGAAGCTGGCTTTGTTTCGGCGGCGCACAGTGACGCGGATATTGACGCAACCATCGCTGCGGCTGCAGCGGTATTCGACACCCTGTAAGCGTGCATGCCGGAATTTCTGCAACCGCTGTGGGCACAACTCAGCACCTATGAAGACCTCTGGGTCTGGCTCGGTATCGGCTCTGCACTCTTGTTTTTTGGAAGCCTGCTTGCCCTACCATGGCTGGCCGCATTAATCCCCGTTGATTATTTCACGCATGCGCGTGAGCCCATCGCCAAACCCTTGCGCCTACATCCAGTACTGCGCATCGTTTTGCATGTTGTGCGAAATACACTGGGACTGTTGTTGATCCTGGCTGGCATCCTCATGCTGTTCTTGCCTGGTCAAGGCCTGCTCACCATACTCCTCGGTGTATTGGTGATGCACTTTCCCGGCAAATACCGCCTTGAACAATGGCTGGTACAACAACCGGGTATCCTCACCGCCCTGAACTGGTTGCGCGCTAAGCGCAACATCCCTGCGCTTACCCCGCCCACCCCTCGCTGAAATTCTCATGGCCAATAACAACAAACGCTTCCGCATGAATCCGCTGTTCAAACGCGGGATGGCTTTCATCATGGTGATCGCACCGTTCTGGTGGCTGGTCATGACCGATGACGGGCAGCGCCGCAGTGATTTGGTCATGAACGCCCTGTTTGGCGATGGTGAAGCCATGAACTTGTCCTTCAGCAAACTCACGGCCGATGCACGCCTAGAAGACTTCCAGGCCAACTGGCCAGAGCTCGTGCTGCAATGCGCCGATCGTGACTCCGAGTTCGGTAACCGTCATTGCCAAGCCGCTGTGACCGAAAGCAATGGCACCCCCGCACGCCAAGTGCATCTCTATCTTCAAGGTCAACGCGTACATGCCGTTCAGCTCGATTATGTCGGCGCACATCATCAGTACATGCTGACACGCTTATACGAAGAGCTCGGCCCTGCAAGCGCAAACAATGGGGTTTGGCAATGGACGACCAACGCTGGCGTGGTCCTCGCGCCACAAGCCCTCACCTCTACGGCCGATGCCGCCGTGTTGTGGATCTCTGCTCAGCCCACTTCTGCTCCTTAAGAAAACAAACTCAAGGCGACACCCATCTCCGAGCGAGCCGCTCAACATTGACTTGAAGCCCCAAAATCTGGAGGATTCCCGGAACTTTTGCCAATAAGGGCAAAAGCCTGCGAAACAAATAAGAACGACCGCAGGACCTGAACCAAAGGAGACAAGGTTGTGATCCCGCTGGATCGTCTCCCGCCTCAGCTCATGTAAGTGGTTCGAGTTTCGCAAACTGGCCATCAACTGAGGAGAAACTCTACCCATGAGTAGCAATAGCGCGTCTGCCTACTGGGCAGCGAACTTGCGTCTAATCGTGAAATGCCTCGTGATCTGGTTTGTGGTGTCCTACGGCTTCGGCATTCTGCTTGTCGAACAGCTCAACACCATCCAGCTCGGCGGCGTGAAACTTGGATTCTGGTTCGCACAGCAGGGCTCGATCTACGTGTTCGTCGCTCTGATCTTTTTCTACGCTTCCCGCATGAACAAGCTCGATCGTGAGCATGGCGTGCAAGAAGACTAACGGGAGCGCATCACCATGGATCTACAAACACTTACCTACATCGTAGTTGGCTCAACCTTCGCCCTCTACATTGGTATCGCTTTCTGGGCACGCGCCTCCTCAACCAGCGAATTCTATGTCGCTGGCAAGGGCGTTCATCCGGTTGCCAACGGTATGGCGACTGCAGCGGACTGGATGTCCGCAGCATCGTTCATCTCGATGGCCGGTTTGATTGCCTACAACGGCTACGGTGCTTCCGTCTTCTTGATGGGTTGGACCGGTGGTTACGTACTGCTCGCAATGTTGCTGGCACCGTACCTGCGTAAGTTCGGCAAGTTCACCGTGCCGGAGTTCATCGGCGATCGTTACTACTCACAGGCCGCTCGTATCGTGGCGGTGATCTGTCTGATTCTGGCTTCCATTACGTACGTAATCGGTCAGATGAAGGGTATCGGCGTTGCATTCTCTCGCTTCCTCGAAACCAGCTATGAACTCGGCCTGTACGTGGGCATGGGCATCGTCTTCATCTACGCCGTACTTGGCGGCATGAAGGGCGTCACCTACACCCAGATCGCACAGTACGTGGTTCTGATCTTCGCCTATACCGTTCCGGCGATCTTCATTTCCCTGAACCTGACCGGCAATCCGATTCCACAGCTGGGCCTTGCAGGCACCATGACCGATGGCTCGGGCATGACCATGCTGGATAAGCTCGACTTGGTGGTCACCGAACTGGGCTTTAAGGAATACACCACCCAGGTGATGGGCAGCACACTGAACATGTTTGCCTACACCGTGTCGCTGATGATTGGTACTGCGGGTCTGCCGCACGTCATCATTCGCTTCTTCACCGTGCCGAAGGTGCGCGATGCGCGTAGCTCTGCCGGTTGGGCACTGGTGTTCATCGCCATTCTCTACACCACGGCTCCTTCCGTAGGTTCGATGGCGCGTCTGAACCTGATGCAAACCATCCAAACCGGTCCAGTTGGTGATGTCACCGCGAACCTCGTCTATGAAGAGCGTCCGCAGTGGTTCAAGAACTGGGAAAAGACGGGTCTGCTGAAGTTTGAAGACAAAAATGGCGACGGCCGTATCCAGTACTACGATGAAAAGGGTCTGGGTGAGAAGGCAACTGGCTTCGGCTGGAAGGGCAACGAAATGGTGAAGGTCGACCGTGACATCATGGTTCTGGCCAACCCAGAAATTGCAAATCTTCCGAACTGGGTCATTGCACTGGTTGCTGCCGGTGGCTTGGCTGCAGCACTGTCCACTGCGGCAGGTCTGTTACTCGCCATCTCGTCTTCAATCTCGCATGACTTGCTGAAGGGCACCTTCACGCCAAACATCAGCGAAAAGAATGAACTCATGGCAGGCCGTATCGCCATGGCCGGTTCAATCTTCCTTGCTGGTTACCTCGGCCTGCATCCACCCGGATTCGCCGCAGGTACGGTGGCCATTGCGTTTGGTCTGGCTGCGGCTTCGATCTTCCCGGCTCTGATGATGGGCATCTTCAATAAGAAGATGAACAGCGCAGGTGCAGTTGCGGGCATGATCGCGGGCATCAGCGTCACCATGTTCTACGTGTTCCAGGAGAAGGGCATTCTCTTCATCCCGGGTACCGCAGAAATGCTGCAGTGGGAAGGCTATACCAAGAGCTGGTTCATGGGCATTTCCGTGAACGCCTTTGGTGCCGTCGGTGCGGTTGTGAACTTCGTCGTCGCATATGTCGTCTCTAAGATGACTGCGCCGCCGCCGGAGCACATCCAGCATCTGGTTGAAGATGTTCGTGTACCGAGAGGTGCCGGCTCTGCAACTGGCCATTAAGTCGAGTCCTTTCGACTGAGAAAAGCCCCGCTTCGGCGGGGCTTTTTTATGCGCACAACATTCAGGAAAACGCGAAAAACCGAGCACGTCAGGGCTTGATCTTGATGGACGCCAAGGCGACGAAATCAGTGTAGGATCCAGTGGATTACAACGCGCACGCCATCAAGCGACCCGCACCAGAAGGAATCCACATGGAAGTCGAAAAACTCGAGATTCACGACTACCTCACTGAATGTCCGCCGTTTGACCGTCTGCCCGAAGCCGCACTGCATGACGTTGTGCATGCACTCGAAATTCGCTATGTGCGCCAGGGTACTGTGGTCCTGCGAGAAGGCGAACAAAACCCCTGGTTCTACCTTGTTCGCACTGGCGCAGTTGAAGTGGCACAACCGGATGGCGCATTGATTGGTCGTTTTGGTGAGGGTGAGGTCTTTGGTTATCGCTCCATCCTGCGTGGCGGCACAGTACAGCTGCCCGCGACCGCGATCGAAGACAGCTTGCTCTACCGCATGCCGGCTGAATTGTTCCTACAGATCAACCAGCGCTATGAAGCCTTCTCCCGCTTCTTCAGCCAGAGCAAACCTACGCGTCTTCGTGGTGTACTGGCACAACAGCGTGATGACAGTGCGCACACAAGATTTCAAACTGGGACTGTGCGCGACAACATGCATGGCGCCCCCTTGATTGCCCAACCCGACTGGAGCGCCCAACACACGGCCATCGAAATGGACAAGCGCCGTGTGTCTTCTCTGGTCGTGATGGAAGAAGGCGCACTGACGGGCATGGTCACGAATCATCACTTCCGCAATCTCGTGTCTGCTGGGCTTCCAGTGAGCACCCCCTTGCGTGACATCATGGTGAAAAATCCAACCAGCATCTCTGCAGATGCGCCGATCAGCGAAGCGTTGCTGGAGATGACGCGACTCAACACACACAACATCCCGGTGATGGATGGACGACAAGTTGTTGGAATCTTGACTGTGGGTGACCTTGCCCGCGCACAAGGCATGAATGCAGTGCACCTGGTGAATGAAATTGGTCGCGCGGAAAATCTTGAGAGCCTCAAGCAACTCAGCCTGCAATTGCCACGAGCACTCGCGGCGTTGGTGCAAGCGCATCTCGACAGCTACACCATCGCACATGCCATTAGCTCCGTCGGCGAAGCCTTTACCCATCGCCTACTCGAACTAGGTGAAGATCGCTTTGGCCCTGCGCCGATTGCTTATGCCTGGCTTGCACTGGGCTCACAAGCCCGTGAAGAACAAACCGCACATTCCGATCAAGATAGCGCGCTGATTCTGGACGATAGCTATAACGCAGCGGCCCACGGTGACTACTTCCGTCAGCTTGCGCAGTTCGTCAGCGATGGCCTCAATGAACTGGGCTACATCTATTGCCCTGGTGAGGTCATGGCCACCAATCCGAAGTGGTGTCAGCCACTCGCGCATTGGAAACAAATTTTTACAAAGTGGGTTACGCAACCCGAACCCATGGCACTGATGCATGCCAGCATCTTCTTTGACTTGCGCGGGATCTATGGTGACC
>CAZZIQ010000031.1:0-12217 GCA_964654355.1 uncultured Piscirickettsiaceae bacterium | reverse complement strand
GTCGGGTGAAAGACCAGGTGATGGATGCGCTGGTTGCGGCCAATCCGATGGACATCCCGAAGGCGATGGTGCGCGAAGAGGCGCGTCGTATGTTGGGCCAGATTACGGCCAACATGAGCGGTCAGGGCCGTGATGATTTGTTCAAGGCTGAGATGTTTGAGCCGCAAGCGCAGCGTCGCGTGCATCTGGGTTTGTTGATGGCCGAGATTGTGCGCTCGAACGAAGTCTCTGCCGATAAAGATCGCGTGCGTGCGTTTATTGATGAGATGGCATCCGCTTATGAAAAGCCAGAAGAGGTGGTGAACTGGTACTTCAGTGATCCGCAGCGTTTGGCCGAGGCTGAGATGGCGGTGATGGAAGAGCAGATTGTGGAACTGGTTACCAACAAAGCCACCGTCAAAGACGAGAAGACGGATTTTGAATCGTTGATGAAGAGTGTGGATAGCGCAGGAGCCTAATGATGAATAACTCGCAAATTGAAAACCTCGGTCTTGTGCCGATGGTGATTGAGCAGTCCTCACGCGGGGAGCGCGCGTACGATATCTATTCGCGTCTGCTCAAAGAGCGAGTGATCTTTTTGGTCGGTCCGGTTGAGGACCATATGGCGAACCTGGTGGTTGCCCAGTTGTTGTTCTTGGAATCGGAAAATCCGGACAAGGACATTCACCTCTACATCAACTCGCCGGGTGGTTCGGTAACAGCAGGGATGTCGATCTATGACACCATGCAGTTCATCAAGCCCGATGTGAGCACCATGTGTATTGGCCAGGCGGCAAGCATGGGTGCGCTGTTGTTGACCGGCGGCGCGAAAGGGAAGCGCTTTTGTTTGCCGCACTCGCGCATGATGATCCATCAGCCGTTGGGTGGGTTTAGTGGCCAGGCATCGGACATTGAGATCCATGCCAAGGAAATTCTCTACATCCGTGAGCGCTTGAATGAGGTGTTGGCCCAGCATACCGGCCAGCCGATTGAGCGGATTCAGCAGGACACGGATCGCGATAACTTCATGAGCGGAACGGCCGCGGTCGAGTACGGTCTGATCGATAAGGTTTTAGAAAAGCGCTGATCGGTGTCTCGCTACAGATCTAACGTACTGATCTGAAAGGAATTTCATCAAACTGTAAAAAGTCGTTGCAATTCCTGACTAACGCGCTAGGGTATAGAACCTGTCGATGTGGTCCTTGGATCTGGCTCTTGGGCCGGATTCTGGGTAGGGTTAGTACCTGTAACCGAATTGTCATGATTCATTTCGAGAAAGGCTGAGCTGAGGATCCAAGATGAGCGAAAAAACTGAGAGTGGCACCGGCGGCGGTAACCGCGGCGACAGCAAACTCCTGTATTGCTCCTTTTGTGGCAAATCACAGAATGAGGTACGCAAGCTGATTGCGGGCCCTTCGGTCTACATTTGTGATGAATGCGTCGATCTGTGTAATGACATCATTCGCGAAGAACAGGTTGAAGCGGTGCAGGGCACCGAGCAGTCCAAGCTGCCTACGCCGCACGAAATTAAAAACATCCTTGATGAATATGTAATTGGCCAAGATAAGGCTAAGCGCACGCTGTCGGTTGCGGTGTACAACCACTACAAGCGCATCGAGGTGGGTTATAAGAAAGATGATGTTGAGCTGTCGAAGAGCAACATCCTCTTGATCGGCCCGACGGGTTCCGGTAAGACATTGCTCGCCGAAACCTTGGCGCGGATTTTGAATGTGCCGTTCACCATGGCCGATGCCACCACGCTTACGGAAGCCGGCTATGTCGGTGAAGACGTCGAAAACATCATCCAGAAGTTGCTGCAGAAATGTGACTACGATGTTGAGAAGGCGCAGATGGGCATCGTCTACATCGATGAAATCGACAAGATTTCGCGCAAGTCAGACAACCCGTCGATCACCCGTGATGTGTCCGGTGAGGGCGTGCAGCAGGCGCTGCTCAAGCTGATCGAAGGCACGATTGCTTCGGTTCCGCCGCAGGGTGGTCGCAAGCATCCGCAGCAAGAATTCCTGCAGGTTGATACCAGCAAGATCCTGTTCATTTGCGGTGGCGCGTTCGCCGGCCTTGATAAGGTCATTCGTGCGCGTTCTGAAAAGAGCGGCATTGGTTTCTCCGCGAGCGTTTCCAGCAAAGACGATGCGCGTGCAGTGGGCGAGGTGCTGGCCGAAGTCGAGCCAGAAGATCTGATCCGGTATGGTTTGATTCCAGAATTTGTGGGTCGTTTGCCGGTTGAGGCAACTCTGCATGAGTTGGATGAAAGCGCTTTGATCCAGATTCTGACCGAGCCGAAGAATGCGCTGACCAAGCAATATCGAAAGTTGTTTGAGATGGAAGGTGCCGAGCTTGAGATTCGTGATGATGCACTGCGTGCGATCGCGAAGAAGGCGTTGGCCCGCAAGACTGGTGCACGTGGTTTGCGCTCCATCCTTGAACATGCACTTTTAGACACCATGTATGACCTTCCATCTTTGGAGAACGTCAGTGACGTGGTGATTGATGGCAATGTGATTGAAGGCGGTTCGAAGCCGCTGCTGATTTATGAAAACAATGAAACGGAGAACGTAGTCTCCGAATCCGCCTAAGCCGGCGCAGTACACAGCCGGCGGATTCGCCGCGAGTCTCCTCGAGTCCACATGGACGCGGCAGGAAGCCGCATCTTAAGCAGGAGCAAATTGTGGCTGAACACGACAAAACCCCTGAGCTCGATCTTCCGGCGAGCCTTGCAGTCTTACCCCTACGCGACGTAGTCGTGTATCCACACATGGTGATCCCGCTGTTTGTTGGGCGCGATCGTTCGATCCGTGCACTTGAAAAGGCGATGACGGAAGGCAAGCGGGTCTTGCTGGTCGCGCAAAAAAATGCCGGCGTGGATGATCCAGGCGCGGACGATATCTATCGCATTGGTACGGTGGCTTCGATTCTGCAATTGCTCAAGTTGCCGGACGGTACCGTCAAGGTGCTGGTCGAAGGTGTGCGCCGTGCGCATGTTGCCGAGCTGGAATTGGAAGATGCCTTCTTCCGTGCGCATTTAACAGCGATCGATTTGCCGCATGAAGACGAACGCGAGCTTGAAGTCGCCGGTCGCTCTGTCATTGCCCAGTTCGAGCAGTACATCAAGCTCAATAAGAAGATTCCACCTGAGGTACTCACTTCGCTTAACGGGATTGAGGATGCCAATCGTTTGGCCGATACCGTTGCCGCTCACCTCAACATCAAGCTGGAAGACAAGCAGGTCTTGCTGGAAACCGGTCCGATTCGTGAGCGCTTTGAAAAGCTCCTGGGTTATATGGAGGGCGAACTCGAACTGCTCGAGATCGAGAAACGCGTGCGTGGCCGTGTGAAGAAGCAGATGGAGAAGAGCCAGCGCGAGTACTACCTCAATGAACAGATGAAGGCGATCCAGAAAGAGCTGGGTGAGCTGGATGGCAATGAGGGTGGCGCGTCAAACGAGTTGGAAGAGCTCGAGCAGAAGATTCAAAACGCCGGCATGACCGACGAGGCCAAAGAGAAGGCCATGGCCGAGTTCAACAAACTCAAGATGATGTCACCGATGTCTGCGGAAGCGACGGTGGTGCGCAACTACCTTGACTGGCTCGTCAAGGTGCCTTGGAAAGACCGTACGCGTGTGCGTAAAGATTTGGCGCGCGCTGACGAAGTGTTGGATGAAGATCACTTTGGCTTGGAGAAGGTCAAAGAACGCATCGTCGAATACCTTGCGGTACAGCAGCGGGTGCGTTCACTGAAAGGACCGATCTTGTGTTTGGTCGGCCCACCGGGCGTGGGCAAGACCTCGATTGCACGTTCGATTGCGCGTGCGACCAACCGTAAGTTTGTGCGCATGTCACTGGGTGGCGTGCGGGATGAAGCGGAGATTCGTGGCCACCGGCGTACCTACATTGGTTCGATGCCGGGCAAGATTGTGCAGAACATGGCTAAGGTTGGTGTGCGCAATCCGCTGTATCTGTTGGATGAAATCGACAAGATGGCGATGGATTTCCGGGGCGATCCTTCTTCCGCGATGTTGGAGGTGTTGGATCCGGAGCAGAACCACAACTTCAATGATCACTACCTCGAGGTCGATTACGACTTGTCGGATGTGATGTTTGTGGCGACCTCCAACAGTATGAACATTCCGGGGCCATTGCTCGACCGTATGGAAGTGATCCGCATTGCGGGTTACACCGAGCAAGAGAAGGTCGCGATTGCCAAACGTTATCTGTTGCCGAAGCAAATGAAGGCGAATGGCTTGAAGGAAAACGAGGCCGCGGTGGCCGACAGCGTGCTACACGACATCATTCGTTATTACACGCGTGAAGCGGGGGTCCGTAATCTTGAGCGTGAAATCGCCAAGATTCTGCGCAAGGTGGTGCGTGAGATCTTGTTGGCGGGCAAGAAGAAGACCGCGAAGTCGGCCAAGACGGTGAGCAAGACCGCGAAGACGGCGAAGACCCTTGCAAAGGTGAAGGTCACCAGCGCCAATCTCGAGAACTATCTCGGTGTGCGTCGCTTCCGTTATGGACTCGCCGAAGCCGAAGATCGTATTGGTCAGGTTACAGGTTTGGCCTGGACCGAGGTGGGCGGTGATCTTCTCAGCATCGAAGCGGCCGTAATGACTGGTAAGGGCAAGTTCACCGTGACCGGTCAGTTGGGCGATGTGATGAAGGAATCCATTCAAGCGGCCTTGTCGGTGGTGCGGAGCCGTGCTGACGCGTTAGGGATTGAGCCTGACTTCCATGAAAAGCAGGACATCCACGTGCATGTGCCCGAAGGCGCAATTCCGAAGGATGGCCCCAGTGCCGGGATCGGGATGGTGACCACGCTGGTGTCGGTGTTGACCGGCATTCCGGTGAAATCGACGGTGGCAATGACGGGTGAGATCACCTTGCGTGGTGAGGTGTTACCGATTGGCGGATTGAAAGAGAAGCTCTTGGCCGCGCATCGTGGTGGCATTGAGACTGTGATCATTCCTGAAGAGAATCGTAAGGATCTTAAGGAGGTGCCGGAGAATGTATTGAGTGCGCTCGATATTCATCCGGTGCGTTGGATTGATCAGGTCTTGGATCTTGCGCTGTCGCGTCCGCCACAGCCGCTCGAGAAGTCAGCGGATGAGGTGGAAGCCGTGGCTCCAGTGAAGGGCAAGGGCAAGAGTAAAGCGCGTAGCGTTCAGACCCACTAAACGGTCGTTCAGGCTGCAATTTTAAGTTGCACATCTAACCTACTGATTGTTCGTTTATGGATGATCAGTAGGTTTCTTTTTGAGTAGTATATTTTGCTGAAATCGCCTGTTTTTCAAGGTTTTGGCTTGACCCGCATCGGGTGTGCGGGTACTTTCACTCGCGCAATCACACAATAAGTTGCAATGCATTAGGCGTCTTGCCTGATGCAAACAAACTGCGTGCAGGGCACGTCACCAAGGAGAAGAATGAATGAATAAGCAAGACCTGATTGATCGTATCGCAGATGCTGCTGACATCTCGAAATCTTCTGCGCAGCGCGCACTGGATGCGATGACCGATGCGGTAACCGATGCATTGAAAGCAGGTGACAAGGTGGCGCTAACCGGCTTCGGTACCTTCCAGGTCAGCAGCCGTGCCGCACGCACCGGCCGTAACCCGAAGACGGGTGAAACCATCCAGATCAAGGCCTCAAAAAGTGCCGCGTTTAAGGCTGGCAAAAGCCTGAAGGATGCCCTAAACTAGCGCGCCTTCGAGGGGGGGCGGACTGCTGCTCCCGCAAAGTGCAGATGCACTTTGCCTCGGGTGCTTAGCTCAGCTGGGAGAGCATCGCCCTTACAAGGCGAGGGTCGCAGGTTCGATCCCTGCAGCACCCACCACTACCTGGAGCGGTAGTTCAGTTGGTTAGAATACCGGCCTGTCACGCCGGGGGTCGCGGGTTCGAGCCCCGTCCGCTCCGCCATATCGAAAAGGCGTGCTGTAACAGGCACGCCTTTTTTATTGTCTGACGCCAAGGCGCGCAGTAAACACGTTAGAGAATCACGAGACAGAGATCATGTTGCAGAACATTCGCGATCGTTCCCAAAGTTGGTTGGCCTGGATCATTCTGGGGCTCATCTCGATCCCCTTTGCGTTTTGGGGCATGGATTCATACTTCCAAAATAGTGATAACGACATTGTCGTGGCTGAAGTGGAGGGTACGGAGATTAGTTTGGCAACCTATCGTACGGTAATGAAGCAACAACAAAACCGGATGCGCCAAATCTTGGGCGCGCAGTTTGATCCGGAGATGTTTGATCGTGCCGAAATCAAACAAGCGGTGCTGGAAAATCTGATTCAAGATCAGGTGGAGGCACGCGCAGCGCGCGCTTGGGGCTTTCAGATCAGCGATGAACTTCTGCGACAAACGATTGCAGACATTCCAGAACTGCAACGTAATGGCCGCTTCGACAACGATCTCTATCGTCGGGTGTTGGCGCAGCAGGGGATGACGGAAGCGCAGTTTGAGGTAAACCTGCGCAGAGACATGGCGCAGCAGCTGATGCGTTCCAGCCTGCAATCCTCGGCGGTGATCGGCGAGCGGATGCTGGCCGACGCGGTTGCGCTGCGTGATGAGGTGCGGCGTGCGCGCAGTTCGCGTATTTCAGCTGCGGCATGGAAAGACGAGGTGAAGCCGAGCGACGCACAAATTCAGGATGCATACACAGCCGCTGCTGCGCGCTTCCAAGAGCCGGAAGAAGTTCGAGTGGCATGGATTGAGGCCTCCTTGGGCGCCTTGGCGAAAGAAGAGAGCGTGTCTGAAGAGGAACTGCGTGCGCTTTATGACAGTCGTGTGCAAGCGTTTCAGGCGAATGAACAACGACGTGCGCGGCACATCTTATTGACGGTCGATGCCGGCGCGGATGAAGCGACCTGGCAGGCAGCCGAACAGCAGCTGAATGGGTGGCGTATGCAGGTTACGGCGGGGGCGGATTTCGCGGCGCTGGCCAAGGAACATTCACAGGATCCGGGCTCTGCGGCCGAAGGTGGCGATTTGGGGTTCTTTGAGCGTGGCGTGATGGTGCCGGCGTTTGATCAAGCGGTATTCAGCCTGCAGCCGAGTGAAGTCTCACAACCGATTCGCACGGAATTCGGTATGCATTTGATTCAGCTGGTCGAGGTCCGTGCGGATGAGCCACCGAGTTTTGCAGACGAACGTCCGGCGCTGCTGAAGGAGATGCAACGCATTCAGGCGGAAGAGCGCTTTTATGATCTCGTTGATCGTCTTGCAAATGCCGCTTATGAGCATCCGGATGGATTGACTGTGGCGGCGGAGCTGACCGGCCTGTCTGTCCAGGAAAGCGGATGGTTTACTGCGCAGGGTGGCGAAGGAATGATGCGTCATCCCCAGATTGTGCAGCGCGCGTTTTCCGATGAAGTCATGCGTCAAGGTCGCAATAGCGGGCTGATCGAGTTGGAACCGGATCATGTCTTGGTGTTGCGCGTGTTGGAACATAAGCCGGCACGACAACAAGCGCTGGCGGAAGTGTTGGATGATGTGGTCGCGTTGGTGAAACAGCGGTTGCAAGCGGAAGCCGCCAAGGAAGCGGCAGAGGCCCAGCTCGAGGCTTTGCGCTCTGACCAAGCGCTGTTCACGGTTTGTTGCGCGTGGTCGGATGCCAAAGATTACTTGCGCAATGATACGGAGGATCGGGCGTTGGTTGCCGGTCTGTTTGCAATGAATGCAGAGCAAGAGCGTTATGCGCGGGTGGCTTTGCGCAATGGCGATCAGCTCTTAGTCGCGCTTGAGCAGGTTACGCCGGGCACGTTGGAAGCGTTGGATGCGCAGGCGCGTACTCAGCTTGAACTGGCCTTACGAACTGCGCGCGCGGAGGAGTGGGCGAGCGATGCGCTGGCCGATTTCCGCGCAGGTCTTGCGATCGAAACTTTTCCACAGCGTCTGAACTAATGAGTTAGATCTACGCGGTTTTGTCCTTTGGCAAAAAGCGCTCAACGACTGCCGCGCCGACGGCATCACCCCAGACGTTGATGGTGGTGCGGAAACGATCCAGTAGCCAATCCACAGCCAGCAGCAGCCCTATGCCTTCCAGCGGTAAGCCGACTGCATTGAGCACGATCACCATGGTGACGAGGCCAGCTTCGGGGATTCCGGCGGCACCAATCGCTGCCAGTGTTGCGGTGATGAACACGAGCACTTGTGCGCCGAGGTCGAGTTCAATGCCATACGCCTGGGCGATGAAGAGTACCGCCGCGGCTTCGTAGAGTGCGGTGCCATCCATATTGATGGTGGCGCCGAGTGGCACCACGAAGCGAGTTGAGCGCTTGTCGACGCCGCTTTCTTTGATGCATTCCAAGGTCAGTGGCAGCGTGGCCGATGAGCTGGCGGTGCCGAATGCAGTCAGCAGTGCGCGTGCCAAGCTGCGCAGATAGTCGAGGCCGCGTCGGCCCACCCACAGCAAGATCCCCAGCAACACAAAGAAGTGGATGGCCAGGCCACTGATCACCGTCACCATGTGCCAAAACACGGCTTCGATCTCGAGCCAGAACGCGGGTCCGCCGCCGGCTTGACCCAGGCGATTGGCAACGAGGGCAAAGATTCCGAACGGAGCGAGATACATCAGCCAGGTGACCAAACGCATCATGGCGTCATTGGCGCCGTCGAAGAACTGAATCACAGGTGGATTGGTCTGGGGCTGGGTGCTCACGGCCGCCGCGAACAGGATGGCAAACAAAATCACGGGCAAGAGCTGGGTGTTGGCCATGGATTCGAATAGGTTGGGCGACACCAGCGATAACAGAATGTCACTCGCACCAATGTTTTGTTTGTCGAGGATGCGTTGCGGGAGCTCTGGTGGTGTGATGTTCAGCCCCGCGCCAGGTTCAATCCAGTTCACCACGAAGAGGCCGATCAATACTGCGATTGCTGTGGTGCTGAGGTAGTACACGACGGTGATGGTGCCAAGGCGACCGAGCTTGCGGATGTCGCCCATGGCGGTAATGCCGCTGATCACTGCGACGAGGATCAAGGGCACGATGAGCATCTTGAGTGCATTGAGAAAGAGTGTGCCCATCCAGGCGAAGCTCGAGACAGCGGGACCAAAGTGCCAGCCGGCATAGACCCCGAAGAGGACGGATAGGGCAATTGCAATGAGCAATCGAGTGGCGTGTTCAGTTGGCATACACCAGCCTCGTTGTTGAACGCACTTGCGGGTGCGGTGGGCTCCTTAACAACAGGAACAGATTAGGGGTTGAACGTCGAAATACGCAGGCGCATTCCAAACAGGTAGGGCCCCGAAGGGCCCTTAATTGGTTTATGCAGTACCTGGCTGATGTCCCGGGAGTCCTGCGGTAGCCATGCCGGTGATGTTGTAACCCCCATCGACATACAGAATCTCGCCCGTTACACCAGAAGCAAGATCCGAGCAGAGGAAGGCGCCCGCGTTGCCGACTTCTTCGATCGTGACGTTGCGGCGCAGTGGCGAGTTCTGTTCGGAGTAATCCAGAAGCAGGTTGAAGTCACCGATGCCTTTCGCGGCGAGGGTCTTGATGGGGCCTGCGGAGAGTGCGTTGACACGGATGCCCTGCGGACCGAGGTCTGCCGTGAGGTAGCGTACATTCGCCTCAAGACTCGCTTTGGCCAGCCCCATGACGTTGTAATGTGGGACCGCGCGGACGGCGCCGAGGTAGGTCATGGTGAGCACCGATGCGTTGGCGCGACCTTGCATCATTGGTAAGGCCATGCGGGTCATCGCCGTGAGGCTGTAGGAGCTAATTTCATGCGCGATGCGGAACCCATCGCGGGTGGTTGCGTCAACAAAGCGACCATCCAGCTCTTCCTTGGGAGAGAACGCTACGGAGTGGACCAGCACGTCGAGGCCATCCCAGTGCTTTGCCAGCTCATCAAAGGTGCGTTGGATTTCTTCATCGGTGCCGACATCACAGGGCAGGGTGAGGGTGCAGCCCACTTCCGGCGCGAGTTTCTCAACGCGGGATTGCAGTTTGTCGTTTTGATACGTAAGGGCGATTTCAGCGCCTTCACGATACATTGCTTGGGCGACGCCCCATGCGATTGAACGGTTGCTGGCAACGCCAACAATGAGGACTTTCTTGCCCTGCATGAAACCCATGATGCCTACCTCGGATTTACTCTGATTTGATTGAATCAATGTGTTTTTGTTATGGACGAATCCCGGTAATCTTACACCAATGAGAGCGACCCGCAGCGCCGATTTGTCGGCAGGCGTACCAACCTGTAACCATCCCAGTGGAACCATGGCCCGGTTCTCTGGGTTTTTCTTTTGGATTGTGCTGGGTTGGCTCACGATCGTGGGGCTCTCGGGGTGTGATGCGGTTTGGAACAGCCCCTATCCGGCGTCGGAAGCGACGGACAACACGCTCTATCGATCGTTCTCACAACGGCCGAAACATCTCGATCCGGCGCGATCCTACAGCTCGAATGAATACGCCATCTTGGCCCAGATCGTCGAGCCGCCCCTGCAATACCATTACCTCAAACGGCCTTATACCCTCGAACCGCTGACCCTGACCTCGCTGCCCGAACTGACGTTCTTGGATGCCTCTGGCGCTGTAGTGGCAGACGGAGCTGGGCAGAGCGAGATTGCCTTTAGTCGCTATACCTTGCAGTTGCGCAACGATGTGCGTTATGCCCCGCACCCAGCGTTTGCGCAAGATGAAAATGGATTCCTCTACAACGACCTGGATGCGGAAACCGTTGCGGCTTTACGCTCACCCTTGGATTTGAATGTGCATGGAACCCGCAGCGTACGTGCGGAAGACTATGCCTATCAGATCCGTCGATTGGCCGACCCCAACTTGCACTCGCCGGTATTTAGCATTCTTGAGGATTACATTGTCGGTCTGCGCGAAGCGCGAGCGGCGATTCGTGCGCAGCGTGAGGCACTGGGCGAGGGCGAGTGGTTGGATCTGCGCGAGATCGAATTAAGCGGGGTCAAGGTGCTGGATGCCACAACCCTGCACATTACCTTGAAGGGGCGGTATCCGCAGTTCGCGTATTGGCTGGCGATGCCCTTCTTTGCGCCCTTGCCTTGGGAGGCCGATCAGTTCTTTGCACAGCCGGCCCTGCAAGCGGCCAATCTCAGTCTGGATTGGTATCCGCTGGGCAGTGGTGCTTATCAACTGATCGAGAACAATCCGAATCGACGCATGGTGCTGACTCGTAATCCGGAGTTTCACACCGAGTATTACCCGAGCGAGGGTGAATCTGTAGATCAGACCTCAGGTTTGCTTGCCGATGCGGGCAAGCGCCTACCGTTCATTGATCGAGTCGAATACCGTCTGGAGAAAGAAGACATTCCGTATTGGAATAAATTTTTGCAGGGCTATTACGACGCGTCCGGCATTAGTTCGGATAGCTTTGATCAGGCGGTGCAATACAGTCCGGAGGGTGACGCAGAAGTCAGTGATGCGTTGGGTGAGCGTGGTATTCGCTTACAGACGGCGGTATCGGCTTCGTTGTTCTACATGGGATTTAATTGGCTTGATCCGGTCGTTGGCGGTGATGCAGTGCGCGCGCGTAAGTTGCGACAGGCAATTTCTATTGCGTTCAACCAAGAAGAACAAATCAGCATCTTTTCCAATGGACGTGGGGTGCCGGCGCAAGGGCCGATTCCGCCGGGCTTGTTTGGGCATCGCGAAGGCGAGGCGGGCATCAATCCCTGGGTCTATCGGTGGGTAAACGGCAAGCCGCAGCGGCGTAGTCTTGCTGAAGCGAAAGCCTTGCTTGCCGAAGCCGGCTGGCCGGAAGGGCGTGATGCCGAAAGCGGCCAGCCGCTGGTCTTGAATCTCGATGTCACAGGCGGTGGTGCAGATGACAAGGCGCGCTTTGATTGGCATCGCAAACAATTCGCCCAGCTTGGTATCCAACTCATTATTCGTAATACGGATTACAACCGCTTCCAAGACAAGGTGCGTAATGGCACTGCGCAGATCTTTCTGTGGGGATGGAATGCGGATTATCCCGACCCGGAGAATTTCTTATTTTTGTTGCGCGGTAGCAATGCCAAGATGAAGAGTGGCGGGGAGAATGCCTCGAACTACCAGAGCGCTGCCTTTGATGCCGATTTTGAGGCGATGCGGTTGTTGCCAAATGGGCCGGAGCGGCAGGCCGTGATTGATCGTATGGTCGCGCAGTTGCGCACAGACGCGCCGTGGGTATGGGGTATGCATCCCATGAGCTATGGCCTCTATCATGCGTGGTTTCAGAACACCAAGCCGAACCTGATGGCCAA
>CAZZIQ010000030.1:0-12253 GCA_964654355.1 uncultured Piscirickettsiaceae bacterium | reverse complement strand
GGTGCGGCGCGGCCAACTAAAACGCTCATGTGGATCTCCTGTACGAGGCGAACGGGTTCATTGAATCGGGCGAATACCCTAGCACAAAACTCGGAAATGGCCAGCGGATTCAGCGCTCGTGTCAGCGTCCGAGGCGCAGGGCATTCAAAACCACAACCAAGGAGCTCAATGACATTCCAATCGCAGCCATCCATGGCGCGATATAGCCTGCCGAAGCAAATGGGATGGCAATCAGGTTATAACCAATCGCCCAGGCAAAATTCTGCCGAATGATGCGGAAAGTCCGACGGGCCAGGTGCACGCCCTCGGCAAGATGCGGCAAGTGCTCCGAGAACAGCACAAGATCGGCACTCGCCTGCGCAATCTGGGTGGCCTTGCCCATGGCGACGGACACATCCGAACCGGCCAACACAGGTGCATCGTTCACCCCATCACCGATCATCATCACGCGCCGACCTTCGGCCTCAAGTGCACGCACGGCCGCAAGCTTGTCATCGGGACGCATCCGCGCTTGCGCATCCTCAATACCAAGTTGCTCCGCAATCGCACGCACTGCCGACGGACCATCACCACTGAACAGATGCGGCGTGAGGCCGGCCGCACGCAATTGCTCGATTGCGTGCTTTGCTTCTTTTCGCAGGGTATCGGTAAACACAAACGCGCCCAAGACCTGCGCCTCATCCGCCAACCAAATACGTGTCTCACCCGACTTCAGGGGGGGCAAGCTTTTGATATTGGCGCCAATGTATTCCTGTCGACCTAAGCGCAAGGCCTGCCCTTCGACTACGCCACAGATGCCAAAACCGGGACTCGCATCAAGCTTGTGCACACGCGGCAGCAGGACCTCTGAAACCTGTTCCGCATAGGCCTGCTGCACAGCACGGGCGATGGGATGTTCCGAGCCTTGCTCCAGCGCAGCCGCCAAGCGCAACAACTCTGCTTCACTGCGCTCCGTTAAGGAATAACTTGCAACCCATTGCAACTGACCATGCGTCAGCGTTCCAGTTTTATCGAACACAACATCCGTGGCCTGTGCGAGTGCCTCAAGCGCTGGGCCACGCGTAGTCAACAAACCTGAACGACTCATGCGCCCGGTGGCCACCGTAATTGCGGTCGGCGTTGCTAAAGACAGCGCACAGGGACAGGTCACCACCAACACCGACAGTACAATCCAGAATGCATGTTCAGGCGCATGCAGACTCCAATACGCGTACACGCTAATCGCTAACAACAACATCGCACCTACAAACCACGCCGCGACGCGATCCGCAATGTGCGCGATCTGTGGCTTCTCGGTTTGTGCGCGATCAAGCAACCGAATAATGGAAGACAACACGGTATCTTCACCGACCTTATCCACACGCATCACTAAAGGACCTTCGACATTCACCGTACCGCCAATCAAGGGATCGCCCTCGCCACGCAGCTGCGGCAAGCTCTCCCCCGTCAGCAAGGATTCGTCCAACGAACTCCGTCCTTCCAGCACCACCCCATCACAGGGCACGCTATCGCCGGGCCGAATGCGCAAACGATCCCCTGGACGCACATCCGTTACGGCAATCTCTTTCTCTTGGCCATCGGCATCGATGCGAATTGCCAACTTCGGCAATAACCGCACTAAGGATTCCATCGCCTGCCCCGCGCGATGACGCGCACCCATCTCGAGGAATCGCCCGGTGAGCAAGAAGAAGGTGAACATGTTCACCGAGTCGAAGTAGACCTCGCCGGTATCCATTACCGTCGCCCAAACACTGGCGAGAAATGCACCGCCAATCGCAATGGACACCGGCACATCCATCCCCAGCTTACGGCGTTTCAGATCGCGCCAAGCAGAAATAAAGAAGGTTTGAGCCGAGTACAACACCACTGGCACCGTGATGATGAGGCTGATCCAACGCATAAAGCTGCGCATGGTTGGATCCATATCTTCACCCACACCGAGATACATCGAGGTCGCAAGCGTCATCGCCTGCATCATGCCAAGACCCGCAACCACCAAACGACGCAGTGCTTTACTTCGCTCTTTTTTGTAGAGCTCTTCTTGCCGACCGGGATCAAAGGGATGTGCGACGTACCCAATCGCTGCAATTGCCTCAAGCACTTCACTTAACTGAATGCGCGAAACATCCCAGCGCAGACGCGCACGATGGGTGGAATAGTTGATGCGGAAATCGAGCACACCCGGCAGGGACTGCACATGCTGTTCGCTAAGCCAAATACAGGCAGCACAAACAATGCCCTCAAGGATTAATGAAGCCTCGCGGATGTCGCCCTCTTGCACTTGCACAAAGCTGCGCTGGACTTCTTCGCGGTCATACAACTTCAATTGACGCAAAGCGTCTGGCACCAACTCCTGTGGCGTACGTGGCGCACTGGTTCGCTGCTGATAGTATGAGGTGAGATTGTTGTCGACGATGGCTTGCGCCACGGTCTGGCAACCCGGGCAACACATGGCCCGCGGTTCACCAAAAATAACGACCTGGTACTCCGCACCAGGCGGGACCGGAAGTCCACAGTGATAACAATTCGAATCAGACGGCGCGGCGCTCATGCGTCACATGATTCATGTACAACAGCGCCATCAGCAACAAAGCAGCACCACCGTTATGCGCAACCGCTAACCAGAGCGGCAGCGTGAACAAAACATTGCCAATGCCCATCCCGACTTGCAAGAACAACGCAAGGAACAGCCACGATCCCGCGGCACGCAAGGTTGGTTCACGCCCGAGGCGCGCGCGGAAGGCCAGCACAAACAAATATAAGAAGACGACTAAGGCGCCGATACGGTGGGTCATGTGCACAGCGGCACGGCCCTCCGGCGACAAATGCCCGCCTTCATAATTCACACCGAGCTCGGGGAACAAATGAAAGCCCTCGGCAAAATTCATCGCCGGCCAAGGATCGCCCACATAACAACCCGGGAAATCGGTACATGCCAATGCCGCGTAATTGGTACTGACCCAGCCACCCAGAGCAATCTGTGCAAACACAAAAAGAATGCCCAGCCGCGTCATGCCGCGCAGCCGTGAGCCTCGTACCATGAACACGCTTTGCGAAACCCGATCGTTTTGCCGCAAGGCCATCCACCACACCAATGAGAAGGTCAGCATGCCCCCCAATAAATGCAGGGTGACGATGGCGGGTTGGACCAATAGGGTCACCGTCCACATGCCGAGTGCCGCCTGTAGACCAACCACAAGCACTGTGAGGGTCGGGATCAGCAAGATCTGCGCTGGATCACGGTGATTGCGCCAGGCCAAGACGGCTAGGGCCAAGATGAGTAAACCCAAGGTGCCCGCGAAGTAGCGATGAATCATTTCGCGCCAGGCCTTGCCTGTATCGATAGACGCCTCCGGATGCAACGCTGCAGCACGCTCAAGCTGTGCCTCAGTCATCGGTACCGTAAGATGACCATAACAGCCTGGCCAATCCGGACATCCCAAGCCCGCATCGGTCAATCGGGCGTAGGCACCGAGCAGCAACACGATCAACGTGAAGAACGTGGTAAACCAGGCCAGGCGGCCAAATCCGCTGTAGGGCATGTCGTCCAACTCAGCTGCGCAGCAATGCGCATGAAAAGATCGGCCGCGAAGACTGGCTTCTCGGCCGGCGTATTTTGGCATTCTCGCAGATTCAGTCAGGCTCGCCTAGAAAGACCTACAATCGCCGCAAAGCCACGTAAAGCTCCCCAAAAACCTAAAAAGATCCTGCCCATGTCTGAGACCTATTTCGAAGAGCGTACGCCACAAGCCGCCCGCAACCAGCAACTCGGCAGCCCGCGCAGCTGGCTATGGCTCGCCCTCCTGTCGTTGATCGTTCCAGGGCTGACGGCATTACTCTTGGTTGCCCTGCGTTCCCTGGCGGTGGATGTCGGCAACTGGACCGCGATCTTCCGCAGTGCCCTTGTGGTCCACGTCGATCTGTCGGTGTTTGTGTGGTTTATGGCCGTCGCGGGTCTGCTTTGGTCGCTGCGGCCGGGCATGAGGACACCCAAAACGCCTTGGGTCCTCGCTGCAATTGGCGCACTCTGTATTGCCGCAGCACCACTGTTTGGTGGCGCTGAACCGGTGCTGAACAACTACATCCCGGTATTGCGTCACCCATTGTTCTTTTTTGGCCTAGGTCTATTCGCACTGGGCATGTTATCTGCAGCGAGTCGCGGCATGCAGGCCGATGCCAGCCAAACCGAAGCGATTGCAGAAGGCTGGATTCTGCGTGCCGCCGCATTCACTACGGGGATTGCTGCCATCGTGTTCGTGCACACCTTCGCCCGCGTGCCACATGGACTCATTCCTGAACAGTATTTTGAAACGCTGTTCTGGGGCACCGGCCATGTGCTGCAATTTGTGTATGGCCTGCTGTTGCTATTCGCATGGCTACGCCTAGCTATGGCTTTAGATTATCCACTGCCACAAAACGGCACCGTTGCGATTGCTGTAGTACTCAGCCTAGCACCGCTCAGCTATGCCGCATGGCTCGAGCTAACAGCGCCCATACTTAGCGGCGAATATCGTCTTGGCTACAGCGCATTGATGCGTTGGGGCAATGCCTGGGGACCCCTCCTGATCGGCCTACCGCTTGTGTGGCAAAGCCTGCGCAATTTCACCAATAGACTGTGCCCACACCAACGCCCGATCCGTATGGCCTTACTGAGTTCATTTGTCGTATTCGCGGTGGGTGGTGGACTCGGCTATGCGATCCAAGAAACCAATACCGTTGTGCCTGCGCACTACCATGGCTCGATTGTTGGAGTGACCTTGGCGCTGATGGGATTGATCTATAGCCTGATGCCGCGCTTAGGTTACGCGCCAGTGTCCGGGCATATCGCCGCTTGGCAACCGGCGGTGTATGCACTCGGACAACTCATGCATGTCGCTGGCTTGGCACTCCAAGCTGCACCCCGCAAAACCGTAGGCGTTGAGGTCGACGCACTTGGTGCACTGGCGACCCAGCTCACGCGCTGGGGCGGTGGGATTGCTGTGCTTGGTGGAATTCTGTTTCTCTGGGCCTGCTGGCGCGCGATGCGTCGTTAGTACGCAATCATCGCCCAGCCAAGCCGGTCAGAAGAACGTGCGTATCACGATGCGTGCGTAGTGATCCAGCAAGAAGAAGCCGAACAACAGGCTCAGGTACAGAATCGAAAAGCCAAAGGTCTTCATCGCCTGCTGATCGTTCGGGTCTGGGCGCGAATACAGTTTCCAGGCATGCCAGATAAAACCGATTCCCAAAGCGACTGCACCAGCCAAGTAAATCAGTCCGCTCATTTGAATCACAAACGGTAACAGCGTCACCGACAACAACATCACGGTGTAGAGCAAGATCTGTTGCTTGGTGAATTCAACGCCATGTGTCACCGGCAACATAGGCACACCTGCCTTGGCATATTCCGCCCGGCGACGAATCGCGAGGGCCCAAAAATGTGGCGGGGTCCAGATGAAGATCACTAAAAACAGCAACAGCGCCTCCGTATTGACTTCACCGGTCACGGCCGCCCAACCCAATAACGGCGGCGCCGCACCCGCCGCACCACCCCACACAATGTTCTGCGGAGTACTACGCTTGAGGTAAACCGTGTAGATCACGGCATAACCGATCATCGAAATAAAGGTCAACACGGCGGTCAGTAGATTGACTTGCCAGACCAACAAAAACATCGCGATACCCGCGAGCGTAAATGCGAACCCCAAGGCACGCGTACGATCCAAGCCTCCGCGCGGAAGTGGCCGATTTTGTGTACGCGCCATCAACGCATCAATGCGCTGATCAACCACATGATTGATCGCTGCACCCGCTGCAGCCGCCAAACCAATACCCAGAGTGCCAAATAGCAGCACCTTCCCCGGCAAGCCGTCTGGACTGGCCAACAACATGCCGACCACCGCCGTGAAGATGATCAGCAACACCACCTTCGGCTTGGTGAGATCGTAGTAATCACGCCAAGAGGTTTGGGCAATGGGTGTTTCGCTAGCCGTTGTCATCGGTGTACTCATTAGTGCCCCGGGCCCCAACGATTCACTTTTAGCAAATGCGTCATATCTTTCAGCCACTCTTCCAAAGTCTGCTCAGGCGTGTAATGCATCATCAGATTTTGCAGAGGATCAATCACGTAACGATGCCCTTCCGCACCCGCTGATTCCGCAAACAACAGCGGTTGTACGTCCGCCCATTGCGCATCACTGAGAATAATCACTTCAGTTCCTTCAAAGGCCTCCGGCAACTTCTCAATACCCTTTGCCGGCGCGCGCAACACGAGCAGTCGCTGTACCCGCGGCGCATTATCCGCTAATGCTTTGCGCAGCTGCCGCATCTGGTAGGCCCCCTCCATGCAGGCATCCCCGCATTCGCCACTACCCACCCACACCAAGGTCCAGAAATCGAGCAGGTTGGCTTTTCCAAAACTCGTACCCTGCGTGGTTTGCAGCACCAACTCATCGGGCCAATGTCGCTGCGGATCCACCAGCTCGCCTAGATTCTTACGCCCTTCCGGCAGCCAGCCCGGATTGAAATACAGCACCCAGCCAATCAGCATCGGAATACCGAACACGGCCATCAACATCCACAGTTCGAAAATTCCGTGCGTTTTCTTTTTTTGCGTCATGTCGCTTCCATTCTTTCTTAATTAGCTGTCATGCCCTTGCCCACGACGCCAGCCCACCCACAGCCATAGCAAGAGCAACGCAGCCGCGAAGCCAAACCACTGCACTGCATAGGCTAAGTGCATACCTTCCTCAGGTTTCGGTTGTGGCCACACGCGCAGCAAGCCATCCTCGGTCTCGCTCAACTGCCATAACACCACCGGTAGCACGACCTGCGGCAACTGCGCATCGAGCGCTGCCAGATCCAAATACAACCGCAATGCACCTTGGGTTGGATCACCCAATTTGAAGCCTTGTCCTTCCGGAATGTGGACTTGGCCCAACAGCCCCGAACCGCTCTTGGCCTGTACATCAGGCAACTTCGGCGAAGATTCCGGCAAAGCGCGATCCGCTCGATGCATCTGCCAACCCCGGTTCACGGCCAACAGTGCTCCCGACTCCAGCAACAAAAAGTCAATTCGCTGCATGCCTGGCTTACCGGCATGGTTGCGGTTATCCAACCAAAATCCGAGCTCTGGCTGCCAAACGCCACGCACAAGGGCCTGACGCGCCTCATGTAAAACCGCGGGCTCGCCCACCCAATCCAGTGCCGGTTGCGCAGCATCCTGTTGCATCGCGAGCCAATGCTCCCGCTTCTGCTCAGCGCGATCCAACTGCCAGAAACCTAAACGCAGGAATATCGCACCTAACACCAACATCACAACGGTCAACATCCAGCCCGGATGAAATTGCTTCACGCTTGAGCATCCGCGCAAGAGGTAGCTTGTTTATAATCACTCCAACCGGCGCTGAAGCCGGGGTACAACAAGATCTGGAGGATCACATTCATGGACCCGATTTTTAAGTTTCCCATTCTGCTCATTCTCGCCCTGATCGTACTCTCGCTTGCTTCGGGCATGTTCTTCCTGTCACGCGATGACGGCAAAGGCAACCGCGTCGTCACCAGCCTTACTTTCCGCGTCATCCTGTCGCTCATGCTGTTTGTGATGCTCATCCTTGGCTACTTCTTTGGCCAAATTGAACCCAACCAAAACGTTCCAAACGCACAGCCACCTCAGGTTGAAGCTCCAGCGAAGCAGTAAGCACTTCGTCTAGAAACGAAAAGGCGCTGGCCCACAGGGTCAGCGCCTTTTTTACGGCTGGCGCCTCGGGTGACTTACATCCAATACACAAAGATAAACAAGCCCAGCCACACCACATCGACGAAGTGCCAATACCAAGCCGCCGCTTCAAAGGCGAAGTGATTATGCGAGCTAAAGTGCTTTTTCCGTGCGCGTATCAATACCGCCAACAACATCACCGAACCCACCACCACGTGGAAACCATGGAAGCCCGTCAGGATATAGAAGGTGGAACCATACACACCGGACTCCAACGTGAGGTTAAGCGCCTGGTAAGCATGCATGTACTCGTAAGCCTGCATCCCAACAAAGATAAAACCCAGAATGACCGTAAGCATGAGGCCATTCACTAACTGCTTATTGTTGTCGTTCTTCAGACCCCAGTGTGCCCAGGTCAAGGTCAGACCTGACGTCAACAAAATCGCGGTATTCAGCGCCGGGATCCCCCAGGCACCCATCTGCTCATAACCACCGCCCAAATTTTGCGGGCCCGCCGTTGGCCATACTGGCTGGAACTGATTGGTCAAGAACTCTGCGGTCGAACCGAGATAACCCACGCCGCCCAACCATTGCACAGAAATTTCACGGATGTAGTACAACGAACCAAAGAAGGTTGCGAAGAAAAACACCTCGGAGGCAATGAACCAGAACATGCCCTGACGGAAGGAAATATCGACCTTAGCGTTGTATTTGCCCGTCAGGTTTTCTTCGACCACATCTCCGAACCAGCCAAAGAACATGTAGGCCAGCAAACCGAGGCCTGCAAACATGGTCACAATCCCAATCGTCATGCCATTCATACCCATGGCAGCGCCCAGCACGAATAGAAAGACCGAGAACATCGCGACGAACGGCCAACGACTTGGTTCCGGGATGTAGTAATCAGATGGGCCATGTGCATTGGACATACAACTTCCTCTCTTTTTTGGATCGCCAACAATCGCTGACGGGTAGTTTTTATTCAGGACTGCGGTTCAATCGCCGCCGTCTGTTTTGTTCGCAAAAACGTGTAGGACAGATTCAAAGAACCCATGTCCTTAGGGATGTCCGCCGAGACATAGAAGCGCAGCGGCATCTCTTTAGTTTCGCCCGGCGCCAATGGCTGCTGTTCGAAACAAAAACATTCCATCTTGTGCAGATAGCCCGTGCCCTGCCAAGGCGTGACACTCGGTATCGCCTGCCCCACCACCGTTTCATTAGAACGGTTCTGCACCCGGTAGATCACCTCTTTGATCTCCCCCGGATGCAGACTCAGTCGGCGCTGCATCGCACTGACCTGCCAAGGCAGATCAGCGTTGATGGTCTGATCAAAGGTCACCACCACGGTACGCGATCGGTCAACCTCGCCTGGCCCGACCTGCGCAACCTCACTCTCACCGATCTTGTTATAGCCAGTGATCTCGCAATACAGGTCATACAGTGGGACTAAGGCAAACCCAAACCCCAGCATGCCAACCGCAACCAGCGCCAACATCACGCCGGTACGGCGATTCCGTTGCTGCAGGCCATCTTCCACTTTCTGCTTCGTCCAATCAGGGCAAAGCAATCTTTGCCAAATTCGACCAAAAGCGAATCGATGAAATCGCGATCAACACCGCAAACACCACCAGCCCCCAGGCCATGAAGCGAATGCGGCGTTTACGCGCAGCGTCATCCATTAACGGCTCACCAACATTCCGTTCTGGGTCTGCGGTGGGGTTTCCCAGGTATGGAACGGCGGCGGCGAAGCCACTTCCCATTCCAAGCCCTTCGCACCTTCCCACGCACGCGCTTCTGCCTTCACCGTGCCCTTACCACGAATGGTCTGGATGATGATGTACAGGAACAGCAGGTGGCTCAAACCAAAGATGAAGGCACCAATGGAGGAGACGAAGTTGAACTCTGCAAACTGCACGTTGTAATCCACGATACGACGCGGCATACCGGCAAGACCGAGGAAATGCTGCACAAAGAAGGTCAAATTGAAGCCCAGGATGTTGGTCCAGAAGAACCACTTACCCAGACGCTCGTTGTACATATTGCCGGTCCACTTCGGCAGCCAGTAGAACACGCCTGCGAACAAAGCCAGCACCGCACCCGGCAGCAAGACATAGTGGAAGTGGGCCACAACGAACATCGAGTCGTGGTACTGCATATCTGCCGGAATCACCGCCAGCATCACACCCGTCAGCCCCCCGAAGATGAACATGATGATGATCGAAATCGCGAACAACATCGGTGTTTCGAAGGTCATCGAACCACGCCACATGGTGGCAATGAAGTTGAATTTCATCAGCCCCACCGGGATCGAGATCAAGATTGTCCCGATCATGAAGTAGTTCACCGCGGCTAACGACATGCCGATGGTGTACTGGTGGTGCGCCCATACCACCATGCCGAGCACAGCCAGGAACAACATTGAGCCCACCAGTGAGTGGTAGCCAAACAGCGGCTTACGCGCAAAGGTCGGAATCACCATCGACAACACACCAATCGACGGCAGCAGCAACACATACACTTCCGGGTGACCAAAGAACCAGAACAAGTGCTGGAACAACACCGGATCACCACCGCCAGCCGCATCAAAGAAGCTGGTGCCAAAGTGGCGATCAAACAGCAACATGGTCACGCCGCCAGCAAGGACAGGAACCACCAGAATCAGCAGGAATGCTGTGATCAACCACGTCCAGACAAACATCGGCAAGTTCATCATCTTCATGCCAGGAGCACGCATATTGAAAATGGTGACGATGATGTTGATGGATGCCAGCACTGAAGAAATACCCAAGGCATGGATCGCAAAAATCAGGAAGTCCATCGCCGGGCCGACTTTAATCGACAGCGGTGGATAGATGGTCCAACCCGTGTTGATCTGTGAGCCCATTCCAAAGAACGGCACCAAGAAGGACAACACCAGCATGGTCGCCGCAGCTGGAAGCATCCAGAACGACAAATTGTTCATGCGTGGCAGTGCCATATCCGGTGCACCGATCATGAGCGGAATCATCCAGTTGGCAAGACCTGCTGCCGCCGGCATCACCGCACCAAAAATCATGATCAAGGCATGGTTGGTCAGGATGTTGTTATAGGTATCCGGATCCAACAATTGCAGCCCCGGGTACATCAGCTCGGCGCGAATCGCCATTGCACTGGCGCCCCCCAAGAACAACATGATCAAGGCGAAGATCAAGTACATCGTGCCGATGTCTTTATGGTTGGTGGAATACACCCAACGGCGCCAGCCCTTCATCGGACCGTGATCGTCATGATGTCCCGCGTCGTGTGCTAGATCCGCAGTACTCATTGTTCTCTCCTATTTTTAAAACGCAATTCCGTGGCGCCTTAGCGCAGTGCCGCAACATCGCCCGGCTGGACGACGTCACCAACGTTGTTACCCCAAGCATTACGCTCATAGGTCACGATGGCCGCGATCTCAAGATCCGACAACTGCTTCCATGACGGCATTGTTCCCTTGCCATTGAGCACCATAAGGATGTGATCCTTGGCTGCGCCGAGCGCAATCTTGCTACCCTTCAAGGCGGGGAAAGCAGCACCAAGACCCGTACCGTTCACCTGATGGCAAGCGGCACACTTATTGTTGTAGGCGTCTTCGCCCTTCAACATCATTTCTTCCATGGTCCACGTCTTGACTGCGAACTGCTCTTCGAGCGACGCCAGCATCACGCCCTTTTCTTTTTCAACCCAAGCATTGAATTCATCTTTGCTAACCGCTTTCACCACCACAGGCATCTTGGCGTGCCACGTGCCGCACAACTCAGCGCACTGACCGCGATACGTGCCTTCCTTATCCGCATCGATCTTGGCCCAGGTTTCCATGATGTAGCCAGCAATCGCGTCACGCTTAAAGCCAAGCTCAGGCACCCACCACGCGTGGTTCACATCCACCGAGGTGTTCAAAATACGCATCGTGGTATCCACCGGCAGGATCAGCGCATGATCCACCTCGCGGAGGTAATCACTTCCGGCCTTATCTTCTTCAACCGCACGACTCTCTACTTTGAGCGGATAGAACTGGCCTTTGTATTCCACACCAATGTCCGGGAATTCATATTCCCACCACCACTGGTGGCCAATCACCTTCAGCTGCATATCAAAGCAGAACTCAGGATCGGCGCCCGGCTGTGAGCATTCTGTACGCGGTGACTCCCAGAATTGTTCCAAGGTTTTCTGTGCCGAGCCTGCAATGGTCAAGTCAACGCCCAACACCATGGCCGGAACCAACACCCAAGACCAGCTCCCGAACCACGACTTATGAAAGTTCTGATCGGCAACATAGCCTTTGCTCTTCCGATGTTTATAGATGGAATACCCAATGAAGGCGAATGCAATCAGCATCAGCACAGTAGAGATCTGCATCGTGATCATGTGCACGTCGTAGATACTCTGGCCAATTGGCGTGACCGGTGGCGGGAAATTGATCCCCCATTCAGCCTGAGCCGGCGCGCTTGCGAGCACAGCCGCGGCCGTTGCAACCTTCGGCATTCCTTTGCGTGAAAACATCGACTTCATCCTCATTGGTTTTGTTTTTTCTAAACT